>JASFTE010000013.1:0-20518 GCA_050114035.1 Armatimonadota bacterium
GATTCAGGCAATGGAAGTGCTGCCCCCGGAGGTGGGCCGCAGCGTGGGCGAGGTGACGCCGGCGGGCTGGGAGCCGGGCAAGCCGACGCTGACGCCAGGCCCGGATCTGGTCGGCAAGGTGTGGGAGGTGTGGAAGCCGGAGACGGCGGAGTAGCTGCAGTTAGCAAGCTAACTGCCTGCGGCGCGGGCTGACCGTATCATCCCGACGGACTGCGTCGGGGAGACCCCGGCGTACCGAGAGAGGGGAGCGACCATGATAGACCCGAAGATGCAGGACGCCATCAACGGGCAGATCAACGCCGAGTTGTATTCGTCGTACCTGTACCTGGCCATGTCGGCCTACTTCGAGGACAAGAGCCTCGGTGGCTTCGCCAACTGGATGCGCGTGCAGGCGCAGGAAGAGGACATGCACGCGATGAAGCTCTACACGTACCTGGCAGAGCGCGGCGGGCGGGTGCTGCTGAAGGCCATCGAGGAGCCGCCGTCGGAGTGGGACTCACCCCTGGCGGTCTTCGAGGCCACGTACGAGCACGAGCAGAAGGTCACGAGCCTGATAAACGCTCTCGTGGACCTGGCGCGGGAGCTCAGTGACCATGCCACCGAGAGCTTCCTGCGGTGGTTCGTGGACGAGCAGGTGGAGGAGGAGCAGTCGGCCGATGACATCGTGCAGAAGCTGCGGCTGATGGAGGGCTTCAAGGGCGGGCTGTTCATGCTCGACCGGGAGCTGGGGCAGCGCGTCTTCACGCCGCCGCCGGCCGACGGTGCGGCCGGCGAGTAGCTCCCGTATGGCTCTATCGTGGCTGACCTGGGCGTCTCGGTGGATCGGGATGCCCGCCGAAGGCATCCGCTGGGGCCGGCGCAGACGGGCGGAGGCCGTAGTGGTTGGCGGAGGACACCGTCGGTACGTGCGCTCTTGGGGACTCCCGGAGCCGGCACGGAACGCGCTCCTCACGCGGGACACCTCGGGCTTCGGACATGGGATGTGAAACTCTTGCGCACAACGTCGCGGCTGGTGTGGCCCCGCCGCAACATGGAGGAGGAGCGATGAAGACACACCCATTCCTATGGCTCATTGTCGTGGCCTGTCTGCTGGGCCCCGCAGCCCTGACGGCGCAGCAGGTGCCGGACGCGGGGCCTCTGGGGCTGCCCCCTGTGCCAGTCCCGGCCGACAACCCGCAGACCCCCGAGAAGATCGCCCTCGGGGAGAAGCTCTTCAACGACACGCGATTCAGCTCCACGGGCGAGGTGAGCTGCGCGACCTGTCACGATGCGGAGAAGGTCTTCACGGACAGCCCACTGCAGGTCTCCGAGGGGATCAATAAGCTGACAGGCACGCGGAACGCGCCCACGGTGGTGAACTCGGCCTACTTCGAGACAATGTTCTGGGACGGCCGCTCTCCGAGCCTCGAGGATCAGGCGCTTCACCCGTTCACCAATCCCGTGGAGATGGGGCTCAAGGACCACGAGCCCATCCTGCAGATCGTCCGCAAGGACCCGGAGTACGTCAAGGCATTCAAGCAGGTCTTCGGCAGGAGGGCCAAGGCGGTCACAATGGCCGAGGTGACCAAGGCCATCGCGGCGTTCGAGCGCACCAAGGTCTCCGGGGACTCGGCCTTCGACCGCTACTACTTCGGGCGGGAGGAGGACGCGCTCACGGAGGCTCAGAAGCGCGGCTTCGATCTCTTTGTGAACAAGGGGCGCTGTGTCTCCTGCCACACCATAGAGCAGACGCAAGCCACCTTCACGGACAATCGGTTCCACAACATCGGAGTGGGCATCAACAGCGTTCAGGAGGACGTGCCCGAGCTGGCCAGTGAGTTCATCCGGGCCGAGGCCACGGCGGACGAGGTTGACGTGAAGGTCCTCACGGACAAGCGGACCTCTGAGCTGGGGCGTCTAGTCGTGACACGCGACTTCGACGGGATCGGCGCCTTCAAGACCTCGACGCTGCGCAACGTGGCGGTGACGGCGCCCTTCATGCACGATGGGAGCATCGCGACCTTGCGCGATGTGGTGGTGCACTATAACAACGGCGGGGTGACGAACGAGGGCGATCCGGTGAACGACTTCCTGAGCGGGGGCATCCGTCCGCTCAACCTGACGGACGAGGAGATCGACGACCTCGTGGCGTTCATGGAGGCGCTCACGAGCCCGGAGTTCCTCCGTCTGCTGAAGCCAAGCGTGGGAGGTGCGGGAAATGAGTGAGCATCGCACAAGTCGACGGGACTTCCTCAGGACGATCGGCGCGGCAGCCGCCGCTACGCTCCCCGTGGGGGTTGTGCGGATGGCCTCTGCCGACGAGACGGAGAGCTTCACCTTCGCCCACATCTCGGACTCCCACATCCAGCATATCGGGGGGCCCCGGTTCGTCCGCAACTGGGACCGGGGGCTCATCCGCGCCGTGGCGGAAGTGAACATGCTGACGCCCAAGCCCGACTTCGTCATATTCGGCGGGGATCTCGCCCAGCTCGGCACGAAGCCGGAGCTGGACCACGGAGCCGAGATGCTGTCGGAGCTGAAGTACAAGACCTATTGCGTCATGGGCGAGCACGACTACTACCTGGACCTGGGGGCGTACTGGTCGGAGCTCTTCGGCCCCCACTACTACAGCCTCGACCACAAGGGCGTGCACTTCGTGGTGCTCAACAGCATCTTGACCACAGACGAGTGGACCCACGAGCGGTGGCCGACGGCCGAGCAGCGCATGCTGGAGATGGCGGGGCTGGACAACCCCAACGGCTCACCCTTCATGGTCGGGCAGGAGCAGCGGCAATGGCTGCGGGACGACCTCAAGCAGGTCGACAAGGACACTCCCGTCGTTGTGTTCTCGCACTCGCCCATCCAGAAGCTCTACAAGGGGTGGAACTTCTGGACCGATGACGCCGAGCAGGTCCATGCCATCCTGAAGCCGTTCAAGAAGGTCACCGTGATCTACGGGCACGTGCACCAGATCCAGTACAACCAGATCCGCAACATGACGTTCCACGCCGTCATGGCCACTGCGTGGCCGTGGCCCTACCCGAGGAGCTACGCGCAGGCCAAGCACAACATGCCCAAGATGACGGTGCCCATGAACCGGGCCGACCCATTCTTCGAGCGCGACGCGACGGGCTGGCAGTTCGTGGGCATGGACAACGGACGGGCGCGCATGGACTACAACCTCTACAACAACGCCAACCGGACGGTGGCGTACAACCCGGCCAAGGGGAAGCCGCGGGATTTCGACTTTCAGGCGCCGGCCAAGCGGATCCCGGGGCAGATGCATTACTAGAGGAGGGAGCGACAATGACCAAGATCCTGATCGCCATTGCTGCGGCGCTGATCCTCGTGGGCCTCGCCGTTGTGCTTCTGGTGCATGCCGACGAGCCCACCAAGGAGGACCTGGCGCGTTGGGAAAAGGAGTACATGACCGTCGTGCAGCAGGGACGTGAGTTGTGGGTCAGCGGCGAGCTCGGCACCAACGGCGTTGCCTGCGCCCAGTGCCATCCGAACGCGGCCAACACGCATCCGGAGACGTACCCGAAGTTCCAGCAGCAGCTCGGCCGGGTCATTCCCCTGCGTGACATGATCAACTGGTGCCTGCAGCAGCCGCTGGAGGGCGAGCCGCTGAAGCTGGACGACCCCAGGATGGTCGCCATCGAGGCGTACGTCACGTACGAGCGGCGAGGGGTGCGGCTGGCGCCCGGCAAGCACTAGAAGGCACAGGTCACGGGTGCCGCAGTCCGACGGGGTGGAGGTGCGCTGGAGCCTGAAGCTCGCGCGGGGGCAGGGCGAACTCGGGTTGACGGGGTGCCGGATTGTGCTTGACGAGAGTGTAGATCGTGTGCCCGGGGCCGCTATCCCCTGACCGGCAGCGCCCGTGTCCCAGGCGCCTCGCGCGCCGGGGCGGGCAAGAGGGGTGACAGAGCCGGGCGGCCGAGATGGCTGACGACGGCAGGGGAGGCCCGGTGGGCCTCGCCTGTTTTTTCGTCTATGGCAGCAGCGCCGCGAGCTTGCGGAGGATGTCGCGGGCGGCCGTGGAGGGGATGTCCACCTCGCGGGAGACGGGCTGTGGGCTGGTGAGGTAGGGGCCGGCGGCGGTGGCGTCTACGAGGGCGAGGAGGTCGCCGGTGAGGAGTAACATGCGCGCGTTGATGGGGAGGACGGCGCGGGTGGGGGCGGTCTGGGCGGAGCCGAAGTAGGCGGCCGGGGCGTCGCCCTGGAAGATGAGGCCCTCGGTGTCGCTGAGGCGCTCGAGGCGGAAGCCGGTGCGGGCGCCGGGGCGGTCGCCGTAGAGCAGGTTGATGAAGGAGACGGTGTCGCCCGCGGCGAGCTGCTCGCGCTCGCGGGCCTGGTGGACACAGAGGGCGCTGATGTACTGGTGACGGGCCTCGTCGGTGCTGATGGGGGCGGAGCCGTCGGTGAGGACGTAGAGGGTCGTGGGCTCGGGGGTGGTCTCGAGGCTCACCTCGAGGCCGCGATGGCCCTCCAGGAGCTTCCAGGTGCGCGGGGTGAGGGCCGGGTAGGTGTCGCGGGCGTAGGGGCAGGTCTTCATGTTGGACTCCACGTAGTAGGTCCCCGGTTCGTTGGCGACGACCTCGTCAATGAGGGCGAAGTAGCCGCCCTTGAGCCAGAAGATGTTGCGGTACCAGTTGGTCCCCTGGTAGTCGCGCAGTGAGGTGCGGGTGAAGCCGGTGCGGGGCAGATCGGCCATGGTCTCGAGGGCGGCGTAGGCGGGGTACGTGGCGTCCAGGGGGCGCCACCACATGAAGGGCCAGGGCTTGTCGCCCTTGACCTCCGGGTCGTCAATGTGGCCTTCCTTGACGACGAGGACGGAGTCGTTGCGGCGGATGTTGTTCTGGCTGTAGCAGCTTCCGATGAGGAGGTCCTCGCCCAGGAGGCTGAGCTTGCAGATCTGGTTGGTGCCGCGGCCGGAGTGGATGCCGCGACCGTTGCCCTCGAGCAGGAGGTACTCGCCCTCCGGGTCCCAGGTGGAGCGGAAGGAGATCTTATCGAAGCTCTCCTCGAAGGTGACGTCGCCCACCGGGCCGGTGGTGCCCTGGCCGCCGGAGCCCCAGAGGGTGAGGCCGGAGGTGGGCTCGTAGATGCCGCGCTCGCTGGGGATCTTCTTGACGCCGAGGAGCTCGGTCCACTCGACGGGCTCGATGTCCTGGTGGTAGATGTTCTGCTCGTAGCGCTCGAACTGGCAGTGCTCGAGCCACCAGAGGATGCGGCCGTCGCGGTAGTACCAGAAGGCGAGGGACGGGTCGCCGATCTCCATGCCGGAGATGATGCGCGGGGCGGCGCCGTGGTAGCAGTAGTAGGTGTCGCCGAAGCCGGAGAGCCAGCCCTTGTTGTTGCAGACGACGGCGAAGTACTCGGCGTAGCGGCGGAGGGCGCCATTCTCGAAGAACGTCATGTCCCACTCGCCCAGGTAGTAGGAGATGGCGAAGCGCATGGTGATGAGCCAGTAGTTGCCGGAGTTCTCCTGGGGCTTGGAGAAGAGGGCCTGCTGCTCGAAGGCGTTGCGGGCGGCGGCGAGGTAGTAGTCCCATTGGGCATGCCGCGGGTAGAAGCGGTTGAAGTAGCGGGCGGCGGTGTAGGCGCCGGAGAGGCCCTTGGCCTGGTGGTTCCAGGTGGGGCTATCCTTGACGAGGCGCGGCACGCCGCGGCTCCAGTCGCTGGTCTCCTGGGGCCGCATGCGGAGGTAGGCCATGAATGCGTTGGTGATCTTGAGGCGGTCCTCGTCGGAGAAGACGGGGGCCTCCTCGAGGGAGTCCCAGGCCCAGCCGACCTCATAGGTGTCCCAGGCGGTCTGGAAGTAGGGGTCCTCGAGGTAGCGGTCGGCGATCATGAGGAGCTCCGTGCGGGCGAGCTGGGCGACCTCGAGGTCGCCGGTCTCGAGCCAGCGCGGGAGATACCACTTGGAGAAGCCGGCCCAGCGGTTGCGGTCGATGTCGAAGCCCCACGTGCCCCGGGGGACGTCACGCTCGTCGGCGGGGATGGTGCGCCGGGGGAAGACGGTGTGCTGGTAGGCGAGGGTGATGGTCTTGCCGTCGGCGGTGAGCAGCTTGCAGAAGGCGTCCACGGCGGCGGATTCGCCGGCCGGATCGCTGCCGGCAACGACGATGACGTTCTGCTTGAGGGCGAGGCCATACGGCTCGGCGACGGTCCAGATGACGTAGCCGCCGGGGCCGGGGGAGGCGGCGTCCACGCGGACGTAGCGGTTGAAGTGGAGGCGGGCGACGAGCTCGTTCTTCATCATGGAGCCGAGGGCGATGATGGAGCGGCCCGCGGGGACATCGTCGAGCCGCGTGACGACGGGAAGGTCCGCGCCGGTGAGTGCCTTGATGCGCGCCTGGACCTGGGCGCCGAGCGGGCGGTAGGCGTCGGCATCCGGGATGAGGATGGCGGCGGCGGGCTGCGCGTCCTGAACGAGGGTGGTCTCGCGATTGAGCTGGCGGACTTTCTCGATGGGTCTATCGCCGCGGAGGGCGAGGAGTTTCTGCATCTTCGTCATATCGCGGTCGGGGTCTACCTCTATGAGCTCGATGTCGTCAATGATGATCTGTCCGGTCCACGGGGCGCGGATGTGGAGGCCGACCTCGAGCGTGTCGGACTTGGAGAACATCTGCTTCAGGAGCACGTAGTCGTGGTACTCGCCATCGGTGATGGGGGACTGGAGGAGGAGGATGCGGCGCTCCCAGGCGTGGATGTCCTTCCAGTGGGACTTCTCCTCGTCCTCGCCGAAGGTGCGGAGCGGCCAGGGCTGGATGTCGGAGAGGAGCTGCATTCCCTCATCTATGGCTACGCCGGGGGACTTGACGCGGAAGGTGGCCAGGTACCAGGCGCTGGGCTTGAGGCCGGTGACCTTCTGGGTGACGAATACGTCGTACCTGGAGGGTCGCCACTGCCTGAGCTCGTCGGTGATGGTGCCGCCGGGATTGAGGACGGTGGTGTCGATGCGGAGGGCGCTCTGGCCGGAGCGGGCGTCGGTGGAGACGCTGATGATCTGGGACTCGTCCACGTTTCTGACCCACTCGCCGCGCAGCTTGGTCTCCCAGCCAGTCATCCCGTCCTCGAAGCCGGGGTTGGTGACGAGGTTGGCGGAGGCGGGGAGCGACACCATGGTGACAAGGATGAGTATGAGCGTGCGTTTCATGGCGGGTTCCCCTATCTGTCGTGCTGTGCGGCGCCGATGTCCCAGGTGGCGCCTCTGGCGAGTCCGAAGAAGTCGGCGGCGAATGAGTCGATGCTGACGCCGGCGGCGATTGCCGGCGAGTCGGGCTGGAGCTTGAAGCCAGCGGCGGCGTATGGAGGAGTCGGGTTGATGAACCGTGGGTCTGTGGTGAGGGAGTTGGGCTCGAACTGGGTCAGTGTGGCGGCGGTGTAGCGGTGGCGGCCGGAGCGGACGAGGAGGGCGTCCGGGTCGGGGGAGTAGTAGAGATTGTGGTCGTGCTCGGCGAGGGCGCCCTCGCCGGGGCTGAAGCTGATGCCGGCGCTTCTGGAGACGATGTTGTTCTTCACCCGGGCGCCGGTGGCGTACTGAGTCACCACGAGGCCGACGGCGCTGCTCTTCTCGTCGCCGCGCACGCTGCAGATGGTGTTGTTGTAGATGCCGATGTTGGTGAACTGATCGCCGGAGTCGTCGCCGGAGACGATGATGCCGTGGTCCCAGGAGTAGCGGGTGTTGCCGCCGGTGCCGGCGATGATGTTGTTGCGGACGACTGAGCCGTCCCGCGCCGGGTGGGCGTTCCAGTACGTGCCCAGGCTGATGCCGCTGCGGCCGAAGTTGTAGATGAAGTTGCCCTCGACGAGGCAGCCGCTGCCGCAGACGATGCCGTCGCGGCCGGCGCCGGGCTGGGTCATGTAGCAGGTGTTGCCGCGAATGACGACGTTCGAGCTGGCGTCCTTCACATCGATGGCGTCGCCCTCGGCGCCGTGCACGGCGACATCATAGATGGTGTTGTTCTCGATGGTGACATTGGTGTGCGCGGGCTTTGCCACGTCGTGCGACCCGCCGATGTAGATGCCCTCGCCGTACGTGGTGTGGACGACGTTATTGCGGACGGTGATATCGGTGCAGCCGGCGTTCTTCGGGGTGCCGTCGGCGTTCCACGCGTAGCCGAAGATGATGCCGGGGCCGTGGGCGACGTCGTCGTGGTGGGTGATCTCGCAGTGCTCGATGACGACGTGGTCGCCGCCCCAGTAGGCGACTCCCTGCCCGCCGCGGCGGCCGGAGCCGGCGATGACCTTGAAGCCGCGGATGGTGACGTGGCTGCGCTTCGTGTCGCGGGTGGCGGTGTTGATGGGGTAGTCGTGGGTGATGTGGAACTTGGCGCGGCCGGAGTAGTCGGCCCAGGCGGGCGCGGCGTCGCTGGTGTTGTACCTGGACATGCCGTCGAGGGTGATGCGGTTGGTCGAGGTGTCGGTGCGGAGTATGGAGATGTTCTCGGTGGTGGTCTCGTCGGTGTCGGCGTCGGCCTCGCGGGCGGAGAAGTAGACGGTGACGTCGGCGGCGGCGAGCGCGTCGTTGATGTTGAGCCAGGCCGATTGGTCCAGGTGAGTCCACGGCGTCTCGGCGGCGCCCGTCCGTGGGCCGTGCCAGTCGGGATCGACATAGAAGGAGGCGGCGTCGCGCCGGGAGGCGGCCACGGTGACGCCGGCCCAGAGGAGCAGTGCCAGGAGCAGGATGAGTGCGAGGCATCTCGGGAGTGTCATGACGGTGTCGCCTCGTGCGGGGATGGTCGTGTGGGGGGCGCGCATTCGGCGGGATCGCCGCGGAGTTTGCGCAGGCCGTGGTCCAGCGCGGGCAGAATGACGCTGAGGTTCTCGGTGGCCGCGCGCTGGGAGCCGGGCAGGTTGACGATGAGCGTCTGGCCCCGTATGCCGCTCACGCCCCGGGACAGCATCGCCGCCGGGACGGACGCCATCGAGGCGGCGCGCATGGCCTCGTCGAGCCCCGGGGTGAGGCGCTCGATGAGCGGGCGAGTGGCGTCGGGCGTGACATCGCGCGGCGCGAAGCCGGTGCCGCCGGCGGTCACGACGAGGTCAATGGAATGGCCGCCAGAGTAGTGGCGCAGGCGGCCGGCGATTGCCTCGGTGTCGTCGGGGATGACCTCCATGCGGTACACGTGCGCGCCGAGCTGGCGCTCGAGCAGTTGGCCGACGGCGGGGCCGGCGGTGTCCTCGGCCTCGCCGCGGGAGCGGCTGTCGGAGATGGTGAGCACGACGGCCTGGAAGCGGTCGCGGTCTATGAGCTCGAGCAGCTCGACGGGATCGCCGACGGCGAGTGTCCCGCCCTCGAGGACGCGGGCGAACAGGCCGGCCCGGGGCATGATGCAGTCGCCCGTCGTGTGGTAGATGGCGCAGGGGGTGTGGCAGACTTTGCCGATCTGGGAGAGACGAATGCGGGCGGTCTCGCCGAGGCGGATGACGGAGCCGAGGCCGATCCGGGACAGGTCAATGCCCTCGACGACGAGGTTCTCTCCGAAGGCGCCGTAGTGCAGGTCCGGCAGCGACGCGCGCATCTGCTCGAAGTCGCGCGCGTCCAGCAGGCTCACCTGCCGGTGTCCCTCTCCGGCATGGGCGTCTCCGGTGAGGCCGTGATCGGGCAGCAGCTTCGACGAAGGGAGCTGCGTTTTCGCGATGCCCTTCTCCTCAGAGACGCAGATCGCGCGGACGGTCCCGGTCATGATTCCTCCGACTCGCGCATCCAGTGGCCCGACTTGCCGCCGCTCTTCTCCAGCAGCCGGACGGGGCCGATCTCGACGGCCTTCGAGGCGGCTTTGACCATGTCGTAGACGGTGAGCGCGGCGACGGCGGCGGCGGTGAGGGCCTCCATCTCGACGCCCGTGCGAGCCGTGGCTCGGGCCGAGGCCTCGATTCGCACGGCGTCGTCCGTCAGTTGGGGGGCGACCTCGACGTGCTCCAGCGGGAGCGGATGGCACAGGGGGATGAGCTCGGAGGTGCGCTTGGCGGCCTGGATGCCGGCGAGGCGCGCCGTCTCGAGGACGGGGCCCTTGCCGACGCCGCCGTGCTCGCGGACGAGTGCGGCGACCTCCTCGCCGAGCAGCACCGTGGCCTCAGCGCGCGCCACGCGTTGGGTCGGCGACTTCGGCGAAACGTCCACCATGCGCGCGGCCTCGTCCTCACTGACGTGCGAGAGCTCTCCCGCCATGCTCAACCTCCAACGGTGGCCATGGACGCCCGGCGATGCGCTCGGTGACCCGCGGCCTTGAGGGCGAGAGCGGATCGCACGGCGTCCTCCAGCTGCGCGTCTGGTGCGCCGCTGCGCAGGATGCTCCTGACGTCGAGCCCGCTGCCGTGCATGAGGCAGCCCAGCAGCTCGCCCCAGCTCGTGAGGCGCAGGCGGCGGCAGCCGTCGCAGAACGGGTGGCCGACAGGCGAGATGAACCCGACGATGCCAGAAAGGCCTGTTTCCCGACACCGGCCCCGGAACGTCCTGGCCGGCGCCGGCGTGTCGGGCAGCTGCTCGCCGATCTCGAACTCCTGCTTCAGGCGTCCTCTTACCTCCGCGGTGGGCACGAACCACTCGCCATGGCGAGCCGTCGCCTCGCCGATAGGCATGAGCTCGATGAAGCGCATCTGGGAGCCGCGCTCGGCGGCGAAGCGGACCAGGCTGCAGACTTCGTCATCATTGATGCCGCGCAGCACCACGGCGTTGAGCTTCACCGGGTTGAGATCGGAGGCGAGGGCGGCTTCGATGCCCGCCAGGGTGTTGTTGAGGCTTGCGCCGCGCGTCAGATAGGCGTAGCGCTCGGGCCGCAGCGTGTCGAGGCTGATGTTGACTCGCCGGAGGCCGGCATCCGTGAGGCGCGGCGCCAGGTCCGCCAGGAGCCGGCCGTTCGTGGTGAGCGCCAGGTCGCCGGTTTCCAGGTCGCTGAGCATACGCACGAGGCGGTCGATGTCGCGGCGCAACAGCGGCTCGCCGCCGGTGATGCGCAGGGCGACCGATGGGGCGACGGCGGTCACGGCCTGCACGACCCGGGTTATCTCCTCGAAGCCGAGGATGTCGCTCCGGTCGAGGAGCTCAGTGACGCCCTCCGCGGGCAGACAGTGCCGGCAGCGGATGTCGCAGCGGTCGGTGACCGAGATGCGGAGGGTGATGCCTGGTTGTGTCGCCGCCCGCGTCACCAGAGAGGTCTCCAGGGGCGGAAATGCGCGTCGCCACCGGCCGCCAGCCCGTCCCCCGGCGGGACGATGATGGCGCCATCGGCGGGCCCGGCGGCGGCGACGTCGGCCGAGTGCTGCATGGGCAGGGGCTCCGCGACCCAGTGGCCGTCATCATCTTGCGTCACGCGCGCCAGGGCGTAGCGTGTGCGGTCGGCGATGCCGGCGACGTCCGCGGCGAGGCGCACGGGCAGCGTCGGGGCCCACGGCTCGGGCATGCCGGCCATCTTCCGCAGGGCGGGCGCGACGAACTCGAAGAAGGTCACAAGGGCGGACATGACGTTGCCCGGGATGCCGAAGACGGGCTTGGAGCTCGGGCCGAGGGCGAACAGGAATGGCTTGCCCGGCCTGCATCTGACGCCGTGCAGTATGATCTCGGCGCCGACGGCCCTCAGGGCATCGGGGACGAGGTCGTAGTCGCCCACCGATACGGCCCCGACGGTCACCACGCCGTCATAGTCGTCATTCGCCAGCATGCAGCGGAGCTCGTCGGTGAGCCGCCCGGCATCGTCGGGCACGACCCGCGGCGCCGCCAGTGCGCTGCCAATGCTCCTGGCGGCCGCCGTGAGGGCCGGGCCGTTGACATCGCGCGTCTGGTGCGGGCCCGGTTTGACGTCGCGCGGCACGATCTCCTCCCCGGTGCACAGCAGGGCGAGAAGCGGCGGGCGACGGCGTCGGGGCATCTCGCCGACGGCGGCGCACACGGCAGCCTGCGCCGCGCCGGGCGGCGAGCCAGCGGGGAGAACCACGTCGTCCTGGCTCGCGACCGCACCACGGGCGGTGACGTACTCCCCCGGCTCCACGGAGCAGTTGAGGCGGATGAGCTCGCCGTCGTCGGAGGCGCCGACCTCCTCCTGCTTCACCACGGCGTTGGCGCCGGGAGGGAGCACACCGCCGGTGAAGATGCGGAAGCACTCGCCCGGGGCGACGGGATGCTCCGGCAGGGAGCCGGCGGGGATCTCCCCCACCCTCCGGAGCTCGGCGCCGGCCTCAAGCGGCGCGATGATGGCGTAGCCGTCCATGCGGGAGAGGTCGGCCGCGGGGATGTCGCGGTCGGCACAGACGGGCTCGGCCGTGGGGGCGAGGTCGCCAAAGAAGTCCGGCCAGGCCGGGTCGCCCGACCTGGCGGGAGTGTGCTCCAGTATGGTCCGCCGGGCTTCCTTCGGGTCGATCATGTGGTGATCACGCCAAGCGGAGGCACATCCCTTCTCGCCGTGCGCGGGCGCCGGCAGCGCAGCGGCCACTCCGCTCCGCGACTCATCTTACCAAGACGACGCCCCAAAAGCAACAGCGCGGACCACGGGGGCGGCCGGCTCTGCGCAACCGGCGCGCGCTCAATACTTGTACTGCATCTGGAGGCCGAGGAAGTCGTCGCCCGTGCCGTTCTTCTCGAGGCTGTCGAACTGCACCGTGAGCTCGGTCCTGGGATCGATGTCGTGCGCGTAGCCGAAGGACCAGCGCTCGGTGTCGTTGCGGCTGGGCAGCTTGCCGAGGCCGTTCTTCTTGAAGCCGTCGAAGTCGTCGAAGCGGATGAAGGCCGTACCGTCGTCGCACGGCTTGTAGTGGAGCTGACCGTACCAGCCGTCCACATTCGCCTGGCCCACGAACCACGTGTTCGGGTCGCCAGGGTCGGGCGTGAACAGCGCGGCGGACTCGCCGGTGAGATACTCGAACTGAACGCCCCACGGATCGGGGGGCAGGTAGAAGTGGAAGTTGAGGGCGTGCTCGTCGATCTCAGCGGTGGGCACGGTGGCCGTGGTGGAGTTTGCCGTGGCCTCCGCATTCCCGGTCACGTAGTCGCCGGTGAGTATGCTCACGCCCGCCTGGCCCATGCGGCCGCTGCCGCACTCGAACGGGTAGTCGGCGCGGAAGACGAAGTGCTTGCCGTCGTTGGCCTCGCTGGTGTTGAAGCCCTGGCCGTTGAATACGCCCGCGGTGAGGAATCCGAAATCACCGGTGCCGAGATGGTCGCTCTTCAACTCGTTGAAGCGGTCGTGCAGCTTCTCGGGCGTGTACATGAGCCATGCGCCCCGGTCGCGCTCGCCGGGGGTCATGGACTTGAGGTCGGTCCGCTCCATGGTCAGGCGCAGGGACGATGATTGGGGGACCTGGAAGCCAAAGGGGACCTTGGCCTGCCCGAAGCGCAGCCTCGTCTCGTTCGCGTCTCCGAGGTAGTACTCGCCGTAGGCGTCCTTGACGTCCACGACACCGTCACCCACGGGCAGGTCTATTTGCAGTGTGCCCTTGACTCGATCGGTGGGCCGGGCCTCGACCTTGATGCGCGCGCGACGGACCTGGAAGTCGTTGTCGGGCTTGCCCAGTGAGTTGGCCCTGTCCGGATGGTCATTCCACCGGAACTGCATGTAGCCGCCCACCGTGGTGGTGTCGTGCCACGCCGTCTTCGGCGCCGGCGCCGCCCTGGCGGCCTCTGCTGCCGCCGCCTCCGCCCTGGCGCGGAGCTGATTGGCCTGCTGCTGCGTGATGACTCCGAGCTCTACAAGACCTTCCATGTACGCATCGACATACGCCTTCTCGGCTGCTCCGGGCCCCGCGGCTGCCGGCCCGCTGGTGAGCGACAATGTGACGAGCATGCCGGCGCCGATGACCGACGCCAGGACCAGCCTTCCCCAACAGCCCCGCGCGAATGAGTCCTTCACTGCTGTTGCCTCCCTTTGACCTGGCGGCCTCGGCGAGGATGCCCGTGGCCGTTGCGGCTACTTACTCCGGGCTGAGAGCAATAGCGCCCACGTGACTGTAGCCCGAGTCGCCATCCCGCCCGGCAACTATATCACCGGAGCGACAGGAATGGAACCGCGGGAAGGTACACCCCCTCCCGATCTCGCACCTTGGCATCGTTGATGGGAATCGAGCCCTGACACCCACTGACGAGGGGAGCGAAGGCTGGTGACTGGATTGAGTGCGAAGCTCTTGCAGACAGGTTGTGCAACCATGCTGGCAGCCATGGCGTTCCTGCTGTGCTCGGGGCGGACGGCGGGTCAGGAGGCCGAGGAGACCTTCGGCTGTGAGGCCAACCCGACGGGGGCCCCGATAGGCGGCGGGGAGGGCTACCGGGACATTCGCACGAGCGGCGACTTCGTGGTGCGCGACGCGGAGCAGCTCGTGGCCGCGCTCAAGGAGGCAGAGCCGGGGCAGGTCATCTTCGTACCCGATGGCGCGGATATTGACCTGACGAAGCACAGCACGCTGTCGCTCCCCGAGGGCGTCACGCTGGCTGGTACTCGGGGACGGAACGGCTCGCCCGGGGCGCGGATCTTCACGAAGCGCATGGCCGGGCGGATGTTCTCGGTGGCCGGCGACAACGTGCGGCTGACCGGGCTGCGGTTCGAGGGCCCCTTCGGTGGGACGGAGCGGATCGGGGACAAATCGCGCTTCATCGCCACCAGTTCTTACGGCACCGAGATCGACAACTGCGAGGTCTACAACTTCAACGTCGCGGCCATCGGCGTCGGCTCGCGGGCGATGAGGGCCTACATCCACCATAACTTCATCCACCACAATCAGAGGGGCGGCCTCGGCTACGGCGTCTCCCTCAGCTCCGGCGATGTGCGCATCATCGCCAACAAGTTCGATTACTGCCGGCACCACATCGCCTCCAGCGGCAGCCCGGGGTCCGGGTACGAGGCGGCATGGAACCTCGTGTTGCCCAACGCGACGAGCCACCACTTCGACATGCACGGCGGGCGCGATCGGGGCGACGGCACCGACATCGCCGGGGACTGGATGCACGTGCACCACAACACGTTCCAGGGGAATGACCGCCACGTCGTGATCCGTGGAGTGCCCTCGGACGGCGCCGAAATCCACCACAACTGGTTCGCCGCGCCGGCGGCGGAGCGGATTCGCACGGGTGGCAATACGAAGGTGTACCGCAACGTGTACGGGCCCGAGAAGGTGCTCGAGGAGTAACGAGGTCCGGAGCCGCACTCGCGGGTCGCACGGGTTGACGCGCAACCCGTGCCACACGGTCTTGATAGACCCGAGAAGACACTGGAGGAGTGACACATGCACTCGTCCTGGACGACTGTGCCGATGGCGGGCGCCATAGTCTCACTGGCGACGGCGACGCTGGCCGCCGAGGACCGGCTCGGCGCGCCGCTGCCCGAGGGGGCCGTGCAGCGGCTGGGCACTCTCAGCCTGCGCTACACGAGCGGGATCGGGGATCTGTGCTACCTGCCGGACGGACGCGGCGTGATCGGCGTCGGTGCCTCCGTCGAGATATGGGACCTGGCGGCGGGGAAGCTGCAGGCGACACACGGGGTCTGTGACGCCAGCCTGAGTAGCGTGGTGCCGCGGAGCGACGGGCAGGCGCTGCTCGTCGGCGACAGCAGCGGGAAGGTGCACGAGTGGGAGCTGGCCGGTGCGCGTGTGCTGCGGAGCTGGAGCACGGGACAGGCAGGGCTCAAGGCGGCGCACTATTCGCCGGACGGGGAGCGCGTGCTCACGACCGGCTCGAAGCCGCCGACCATCAAGGAATGGGAGCTGGAGACGGGGCGGGAGCTGGTGTCCATCACGGGGAAGATGCACTACTTCCACGAGGCCATCTACGGGCCGGAGGGCAGGACGGCCTTCGTGAACGGGGGAGCCGGCTCCAACGAGGTCCTGGCCCACTACGACCTGGCGACAGGGGGGCTGCTGCGGGAGGAGCTCAAGGACTACTACACGCACACGCGGAGCATCGTACTCTCCGCCGACCGCGAGCGGGTGCTGCTCGGCAGCCGGCACAAGGCGACGGAGTGGCTGATCGACGGGTACAAGCTGCTGAAGCAGTTCACCGGCCACCACGGCCATGCAGTGACGTCGGTGGCATACTGCGCGGACTCAGATCAGCTCCTGACGGGCTCGCGCGATGGGTCGGTCCGCCGCTGGGACCGACACAAGCCGGAGGTGCTGCTGCGCTGGTGGCCGCACGATGGCCATGTGACGCACATGGATGTCTCGCCCGACGGGAAGTGGCTGCTCTCCTACGGCCGCGGCCTCGTGGCCGAGACCAGCATGGCGACGGGCGAGTTCCGGCTCGCCTGGGAGCGCCACAGCGGCCCGGTGCAGGCGACTGCGGTGACGCCGTCGGGCGAAACCGTCGTCAGCGGCTCGACCGATGGGACACTGCGGATGTGGAACGCGCTCAGTGGGGAGTGTCTCGGCACTATGGAGGGCGCGACCCTCGGCGCGTACGCCGTGGCCGTGTCGCCGGACGGCAGCCGGGTGGCCGCCGGGTGCAAGGACGGCATCGTTCGGGAGTTCAGCCTCCCGGCGGGCGACCCGATCCGCGAGCTCGCGGGGCATCGGGGGTACGTGCGCTCCGTCGTCTATGCCGACGACGGAACGCGCCTGCTGAGCAGCGCCGGCGATGGCACGATACGCGTCTGGGCGGCGGAGCAGGAGGAGCCAGTCAGCATTCTCGAGGGACACCGGGGTGGTGTGCTGTCAATCGCTCTCTCGCCGGATGGGCGACTGGTCCTGAGCGGAGGGCGAGATGGCACGGTGCGTCTGTGGGATCTGAACAAGGGCACGCCGCAGGGGACGTTTGAGGGCCACCGGGCGTGGGTGACGGCGGTGACCTTCGCCGGCGACGACGAGCACGCTCTGTCCGGGAGCAGGGACGGGCGGGTGCTGCAGTGGGACCTGCGGAGGGGGGAGGTCGAGGCGGAGATGATCCACGGCGGCGAGGTGCATGCCCTCGCCTGCACTCCGGACGGCAGGACCGCCTGCGCCAGCGGCACGGACGAGCTCATCACCTGCTGGGACCTGACGACCGGCGAGAAGATCGCCGCCTTGACCGGCCACGAGAGCGACATCCTCGGGCTGGCAATCACTCCCGACGGCAAGCACCTCATATCCGCGAGCCACGACACGACGCTGCTGGTCTGGCGCATGCCGCGCTGAGCGGCAGCGCCCGCTACTGCAGCCGCAGGACCCGCCAGCCGGCCGGCGGGATGCTCACGGTGAGTTGAGCGTCTCCTCGGACGTCTCCCACCTTCTCCCCGCTGAGTGCGTCTACGACTGCGTAGCCGTTGCGGCTCTCGAGGGTCGCGTCGGTGGGCGCGTGCAGGTCCCAGTTGGCGATCATGAGCACGAGGTCGTCGCCGACGCTGTAGAGCTTGCTGATGCCTCTGCGGGAGGCGACCGTGATGGGCGTCTCCACCCGCTCGCGCACCTGGGGCAGCAGCTCCTCCTGGGCCTCGGCATACTGGGTGTTGAGGTACTTGATCTGCCGATGGCCGGCCCGGATGCGGCGGTGCCAATACGTCACATCGTAGTCAACGGTCTCGGCGCCGGCGATGGCCACGCATGGCCCGGCGGTGTAGACCGCCATCCCCGCCGCGGCCGCGTGCTCTATGGCGCTGTGGGCGCTCTCGGACAGGAACCGGGCGGCGGGCACGATGAGCACTTCCAGGCCGTCGAGCGCTCCGTCCAGGACCTCGTCCTCCATCACGACGCGGTGCCATACATTGCCGCGCCGCAGCGCGAAGGCCGTGCCCTCGAAGCCGTGCAGGTGCTGCCAACGCTCGCTGAGGTTCGTCTTCCACGGCTGCTCCATGATCTCGGCGGTCGTTGAGTACAGCAGGCCCACCGCGGCGCGACACGGCTGCCGGGCCATGAGTATATCCTGCAGTTCGAGCACGTCCGAGTAGACCGCGGCCATGCCCTCGTAGCCCTCGGGGTAGTAGGCCGAGTAGGCTCCCGACACCCAGTAGCAGACGGCATTCGCGCCCTCCGTGATGGTGATCCTGGCCATCTGCTCGATCTCGTCGGCGCTCATCATCTGGAGGCGCTGGTAGTGCTGGATGAACGGGCCCTCAGTGGCGAGGATGAGCTTGGGGGAGTTGGCGGTGATGTGGTGGCCGACGCCCCACGGCTGCAGGCCCGTCTCGCCGGCCTCCGGGAGACGGGGGAGCGGGAAGCTCTGGTAGATGAACCAGTCCCTCACCTGGAGGCGCTCGATGCGCTGGATGAGGGCGTTGGCCCGCGGCGGGAGCTCCTCGCGCTGCATGTTGGCGTTCAGCAGGCGACCGTAGAAGTACGAGTCCGAGGGTATGGTCAGCATGAGCAGGTCAGGCGATACCGACCGCACGGCCTCCGATTGCGCCTTGGCGTACCGGAGGTGGGCTTTGCGCTGGAAGTCGTCCCACTGCAGCAGGACGTCATCATCGGCCACCACGCCCGTGCCCTCGTGCACCTCGAAGGGCGGGGGCTCCTTACCGTACTGCTCGTGGAACAGACGCCGACACATCTCGCAGTAGCACGCGTCCACCCGCGTTCCCCAGCCATCATCGAAGACGAAGCCGCCGAACACCTCGTACCGGCCGTAGGCCTTGGCCTGGGCGACGATGGCCTGCCGCATCCAGTCGTAGAACGCGTCGTTGTGCAGGCAGGCCATCTGCAGCTCCCGCCCGCCGGCGTCGCGGGCCTCGGTGCCGGGGGGATTGTTCGAGTAGTAGTTGCTCATGACGAGCACCTTGACGCCGGCGTGCGCGTACTCGCGCTGCATGCCCTCCCAGCCGGCGCGATGGCTCTCCGGCACCACTGGCTCATCGTTCGCGCCGCGCTCCATCTCCAGCGGCGCGCCCGTATATACGTGGTCAATGCCGGCCTTCTGCAGCCAACTGGCGGGCACGGGATTGTCGCGGTCAACCAGCGTGACGGCATGGAACTGCCCATCGGGCATTGCGAATGCTCCCCCTCTCAGGATCAGCGCCACGATGAGAGCTGCCACCCTCCCGGATGCGGGCATATCCTCTCCTCCCTGGAAGCAACGGGGCCCTCCGGAGTCGCCACACGGCCCCGGTGCCCGGGAGGGCCTGTTTGCCCACGGTGGCCGGCGAACCCTTCCATGGGTATTGACGGGCGAGCGACGCGTCACCTTGACCGGCTTGCGCGAGGAGGGAGCGCACACGGCGGAGAACGGGCGTACGAGACGGCAAACGAGACGCAGCGTTGAGGTGTGCGAACATGGGCGTCATGGACAAGTTCTCACTCGACGGTCGCGTCGCCATCGTCACGGGCGCGGCCCAGGGCCTGGGCCGGGCGATGGCGGAGGCGCTGGCGGAGGCCGGGGCGAGCATCGCCATCCCGGACATCAACGGCGACGGGGCGCAGCAGGCGGCGGACGAGATTGCCGAGCTGGGCGTGGACACCCTCGCCATCACGTGCGACGTGACGAATCGCGAGCAGGTGTCGGCGATGGTGGCCGAGGTGCACGAGAAGCTGGGCGGGCCCGACATCCTGGTGAACAACGCCGGCATCGTCCGGTGGGCGCCGGCCGAGGAGATGAGCTGGGATGACTGGCACGAGGTCATCCGCGTCAACCTCGACGGCGTCTTCCTGTGCGCGCAGGCCGCGGCGAAGCCAATGCTGGCTCAGGGGAACGGGAGCATCATCAACATCGCGTCCATGTCGGGCTTCATCATCAACCATCCGCAGTGCCAGACGTCCTACAACGCCTCGAAGGCCGGCGTGGTGCACCTGACGAAGTCCCTCGCGGTCGAGTGGGCCACGCGGGGCGTCCGCGTGAACGCGATGGCGCCCGGGTACATGGACGGCCCCATGGCCGGGCCCTTCTTCGAGCAGCCGGAGTACTACGACAACTGGATCGGCCGCACTCCCATGGGCCGCCCGGGCCAGCCCGAGGAGCTCGGCCCCGCCGTCGTCTTCCTCGCCTCCGACGCCTCCAGCTTCATGACGGGGCACACGCTGGTCATCGACGGCGGGTACTGCGCGTGGTAGGTCAGCGGGGAACCTGGCCTACGAGAGGGGAGCAGGCGCTAGCGTCGCCTGTGGGGCCACTTGGCAAGGAACTCCTCGGTCGTCATGCACTGCACGCCATGCTCAGCGGCCTTTGCTTCGGCCGCCCTGTCTCGCATCACCACGACGCCACCGCGCTCGGCGGCAATGGCGATGGCGGCGGCCTCGCCCTCGTGGGTGGCGGGATCCTCCTGCTGCAGAAGGGCGAGGTATAGGCTGCTCTCCGCCGGCGTCGCGAACCGCGCAACGGTCTCTGGGTATCGCTCCAGCCAAGTCCTCGCCGGAGAGGACCGCCGTCCCTTCCGCACCTCAAGGACCACGCGGTGTGGCACGAGGATACAGGACCCCGGAGGGCGCAGGTGTCTTAGAGTGTGTTCAAAAAGCCCGATTTTGTAGTATGATGCTTGCCGGCACAGCTACAGCCACAGCCTACATGGCACCAGGAGACAGACCATGCAACGGCAAGCCTATGACACGGACCTCACCGACGCGGAATGGGCAGTGCTGGAGCCCGAGATTCCGCCGCCCAAGCCAGGCAGGTGACCGCGCAAGTACGCGATGCCCGAGGTGGTCAATGCCCCCC
>JASFTE010000014.1:0-19741 GCA_050114035.1 Armatimonadota bacterium
GCTTCATAGCGGCGGACTTCCATCTGCCGACGACGCCCGACAGCCTCCGCACGGCCGATGAGCTCGCCGAGAAGCACGACATCCGCCTCGCCATCCACAATCACGGCGGCAGGCACTGGCTCGGCACCGACGCGATGCTGGAGCACGTCTTCAGCAAGACCTCGGACCGCATCGGCCTGTGCCTCGACACGGCCTGGGCCATCGACTCGCGGCTGGATCCGGTGAAGATGGTCACGCGGTTCGGCGACCGGCTCTACGGCGTCCACATCAAGGACTTCCTGTACACGCCCCACCGCACGCCCGAGGACGTGGTCGTGGGCACGGGCATCCTCGACCTGCCGGGGCTGCTCAAGGCGATGGACGAGGTGGGCTTCGACGGCTACGTGGTGCTGGAGTACGAAGGCGACGTGGACAACCCGGTGCCCGCGCTCAAAGAGTGCGTCGAGGCGGTGAGCAAGGCGGCGGACGGCTGATCCCGCCGGACTACGCGCCGACGTCCTTCTCCCAGGCCCTCAGTGCCTCCGTGAGGGCCTGGACGCGTTTGGGCTGCTGGGCACTCAGATCGCTCTTCTCCGCGATGTCGTCCTCGAGGTTGAATAGCTTCGGCGGATCGTCGCCGCGGATCAGCAGCTTCCAGTCTCCCTTCCGGACCGCGCGGTGGTCCTTGTAGCCCCAGAAGAGCGTGCGCTCGCCGAGCCGCTCCTGGCCTGTGAGCAATGGCAGTAGGCTGACGCCGTCCAGGCTGCGACCGGCGGGCGCCTGCGTATTGGCCGCATCCAGGAACGTCGGGAGGATGTCGAGGCTGATGGCCACGTCATCGATGGTCTGGCTCGGCGCTATGGTCCCGGGCCAATTCGCGATGAACGGCTCGCGGATGCCGCCCTCCAGCAGCGTCCCCTTGGTGCCCGAGAGCGGATCGTTGCGCCCGGCCTTCCCCGTGCCGCCGTTGTCCGAGAGGAAGATCACCAGCGTATCCCGCTCCAGCCCGAGGCGCCGGAGGCTCGCCACGATCCGTCCCACTTCGTCATCGATGGCCTCCACCATCTCCACGTACTTCTCTCTCCCGCCGCCGGGGCGTTTCCCGGCCGTGTCGGCATCGCCGGGTCCCTGGTACGGCGAGTGCGGCGCGCCGTGCGGCACGTAGAGCAGGAAGGGGCGCTCCCTGTTCTCCTCCATGAACCGGATGGCGTGATCGGTGATCAACGTGGTGAGGTAGCCCTCCTCCGTGATCTCCTCGCCGTTGTGCCACCAGTCGTGCTTGCCCGTGTTGTCGATGTGAGCGAAGTAATCCACGTTCCCGGCGATGAAGCCGCGGTGCACGTCGAAGCCCTGTTTCGTCGGCCCCCGCTCGGGCGCGTAGCCGAGATGCCACTTGCCGAAGATGCCGGTGGCGTACCCGGCGCCCTTCAGCATGTCGGCCATGGTGATCTCGCTCGGGTCCATCCCATCGGCGCGAGTCTTTGTCGTGAGCACGCCCGTGATGCCGCAGCGCTGCTGGTAGCGGCCGGTGAGGAGCCCGGCACGAGTCGGACTGCAGACCGGGCAAGAGACGTAGAACTGCGTCAGCCTCGCCCCGCCGGCCGCGAGCGCATCCAGATGCGGCGTCTTGATGTCGGGAGCACTGTAGCACCCCAGGTCGCCGTAGCCGAGGTCATCGGCCATGATGAGGACGAAGTTCGGGGGGCTCTCGGGCGCCGGGTTCCCTTGGGCTCGGACGACGCGCGGCAGGGCGCAGGCAGCAGCGCCGCCCGCAAGGGCGCCCATGAATCCCCTTCTGCTCGGTCCCGTCTTCACCGGGTCAACAGATCTCACTTCCGTGTCCATGGTGGAGCCTCCGTGTCATTCTCGACTGCGCGGCTCAGCCGCCCAGATTGAGGTAGTACCTCCCCGAGATCACCGGGTCAATGAAATAGTTGATGACGATCCGCCACAGGATGCCGCCGACGAAGATGTGGCCGAAGGCGAGGCCCAGAAAGAGCGGCACCAGCTTGCGGTACGTCGGCAGCCCGCCGTAGCGCAGCGTCGCGCGCTGCGCGATCCAACACACCAGGAAGGGCCACCAGTACGGCGAGTGGTCGCCGTACAGCGTGCCGAGGATCAGGCCCAGCGGGTGGAACGGGAAGTTGCAGAACCGCGTGCGCAGCACCGTCAGCAGCACCGTGAAAGCCAGCCCGGCCCCGTACGCGCCAAGTATCGGCGACTCCGGCCCCCGCGGCCGGGTCAGGGCGTCGCTCAACTGCGTGTACTGCCCGCGCGACCAGTTCATCGCCCAGCTCCGCCCGGCCCGTCCGATCTTGGCTCCGATCAGCGCCTGTCCGTAGCGGTACCCGACGTCCAGGTGATACCACCACGTCAGCAGCATCGCCACCAGGCAGATGAAGAGCATGAGCATCACGATGCTGCGCCGGCGCACCGCCGCGTGGTCGGCGAGTCGCAGCCCGTCGGTGAAGTACTGGCCCGCGCTGTGCGCAAAGATCGTGCGCCCGATCCAGAAGAGCCCGTAGAATAGCACCGTGCCCTTCTCCCCCGCCATGCGCACGACGGATCGCGTGCCGAGAAGGTGCACCGGCGTGCGCTGGTCAAAGCCGTACGGGTGGTTCCACGCCACCGGCGGTCCGGCCTCGGCGCGCACCCGGGCCGACACCAGCACGTACATGTACAGCGTGGCGAAGTAGAAGAGCAGGAGCAGCGGGTGCTGACCGGCCAGCACCATCATGCACATGAGCGCCGCCGTCCCCACGAGCAGGCCGACGATGAGGCCTCGGTACGAGAGCGCCTCGTTGCTGTCGTCGGCGGAGGGACCGGACAGGGCGCCCTGCAGCACGCGCCGCAGATGCGGCCGCGCCATCCACAGCATCACGCCCGTGAGCGCGATGCAGGCCCCGGCGCTGACCTCCTGGTAGTACGGGAACCCGCGACCCTGGTACCCCACCTGCAGCCCGATGAGCTTCACCGCCTTCATCAGGAAGTAGAACAGCCACCCGGACAGCAGCACCTCGCCGGACATGAGGTATGAGAGGCCCCACACCTCGAGGGCGAAGCTCATCCGCAGCGGCCGCAGGTGCCGCCACGGCGGCTCCGTCAGCCCCGTGTCGATGGGAACATGCCATGCGAGCCCGGGCACGGCTGGGAAGAAGGCGTGGAGGATGTTGAGCCCATTGAACGCCGTCGCCAGGCCGAAGCCGATCCACATGATGGGGTTGCGGAAGAACCCGCGGGCCACGGATTCCCGCGTCATCCCGCCCGTCATCTCGATGGGCAGAAACAGCAGCGGGAACGTGAGTCGCTCAGCCGCCACCCACTGCCGCCGAAACAGACCCACGAGGCACATGGCCGTGAACATGAGCACCATGTTGAACGTCGTCCACCACGCCAGCGGCCCGAGCCAGACGCCCCACGGCACCCTCCCGGACGGCGTACCCTCGAACCAGTCCCTGATGACGGTCGCATCGTGCGGCACGTAGAAGGACGGATAGTGGGCGAACAGCTCCTGCCACCGGTTCGCCGACGTGCCGAAGTACTCCCCGAACAGCATGTAGTGCATGATGTAGCCGCCCCGGTCCATGGAGAGCGAGACGCAGAGGGCAGCGTAGATCAGGAAGAGCTCCCCGCGGGAGAATGGGCGAAGTGCCGCGGGAAGCTCGCGCGTGCGGCTGATGCGATGGAGCGCCACGTTCAGGCCCTGGAGCATGAGCAGGAACAGCAGCGCCGGCACCGGCGGGATGACATAGGGGACCCAGCAGATGCGGATGAAGCCCAGGCGCGTGATGCCCAGATACGTGGCGATGGTCAGGAGAACCGACACGATAAGCGCCCGGACCGTGATGCCCAGCAGCTCAGGCGGGGGCTGAGCCCCGCGTGGGCCGGTGCTGGCCCTGCCCTGTTGGATGCCGCTGCTCATGTGGCGGTCCGCTCAACTACGTTCGCGAGCACCTCGCCTGCGCCGCAGGGGGCCCGTTCGGGTTGGTTCCGTCTTGGCGAGTCACTTCCTCCAGGGCGAGTCCATCGGCGGCATGAACAGGTGGACGGTCCTGCGTCTGCCGCCCGCTTGACACCTGGGAGGACGCACCATATAATGCGGCCACTACGGTGCACGCGGAGGGTCCGCCATATGCAGTGGGGAGCCATGTTGTGGCGATGCGCCCTGCTCATCCTGATTGGCTGTCTGGCCGTTCTCGTCGTGCGGATCGCAGCCAACCCTCCCCCGCCTGCTGCCGCCCAGGCTCCCGAGGAGCAGGCCGAGGCACCCAAGGGCCCCGGCGTGAACGCGCTCGCGCCCGTCGGATACACGAGCGGTCTTGGCTACATCTCCGCCGGCCGCAAGACGAGTGTCATCGGCGGCACCACCGAGGGCGTCAAGGTCTACGAACTGGAGAAGTACCGGGGGGAGTACGAGGTCCAGGACGCCACCCAGGAGCCAGAGGGCGCCGATGAAAAGCGCTGACGCCCGAGCCGGGCGCGGCACATAGCGTACGACGCGCGTTCAGGGGAGAGATGGCGCACGGCGCAGGCCTCGAGCCTGCGCTCGGTTTTTCTCGGACCGATGTCAATGCGCCCGGCGGGTGCCGACAGATGAAGGCGGGTTGGGCCGGTGGCCACTGACTGGAGCGTCGTTCTCAGCAATCTGACCAAGGACTTCGACTCCTTCCGCGCCGTGAACGACGTGAACCTCGCGGTGCCGCAGGGGGAGTTCTTCGGCTTCCTCGGCCCCAACGGCGCTGGCAAGACAACGACGATAAAGATGGCCGTCGGGCTGCTCAAGCCCACGTACGGCACGGCCATCGTCGCGGGCCATGACGTGCGCGCCGATCCCCTGGCCGTCAAGGCGAGCGTCGGCCTGCTGCCTGAGACGCTGAACCTCTACGAGCGGCTGTCGGCCCGTGAGTTCATCGGCTTCGCCGGCGTCATGTACGGGCTCGATGCGGACGAGAGCCGGCGGCGGACCGAGGAGCTCATGGAGCTCATGGAGCTCACGGAGGACGCCGACAAGATGATCGTGGACTACAGCATGGGGATGAAGAAGAAGACGGCGCTGGCGGCGGCACTCATCCACGATCCGCGCGTGCTGTTCCTCGACGAGCCGTTCATCGGGATCGATGCCATCTCGTCCCGGGCCATCAGGCAGGTACTTCTGCAGCTCAAGGACCGCGGCACGACGATCTTCTTCAGCTCTCACGTGCTGGAGGTCGTGGAACGCTTCTGCACGCGGGCGGCGATCATTCAGAAGGGCGCCATCGTGGCGCAGGGCACCATCCCCGAGCTGGCAGCCGTGGCCGGGCTGCCTGGCGACTCCCCGCTCGAGGACGTCTTCCTCCGCCTCGTGGGGGCCGACACGCATGAGGAGGGCCTCAGTTGGATCAGCTCAGGACCCTCCTCTGGCTGAAGTGGCGGCTCACCGTTCGCGCCTACGAGCGCACCCCCATGCGCTTCGCTGGCCTCGTGCTTTTCGTGGTTGTCTTTGGTACGATGTCGGTAGCCATCGCGGGCCTCTGTTACGCCGGCTTCGTCGGTGCCGAGCCCCTCAAACTCACCGAAGGGCAAGCCACACAGCTTCTGCACATGCTGCTGTTCGGCATGTGGTGCTTCTGGCTCCTCGCGCCCGCGTTGGGGTTCCCACTCAGCGAGGGCTACGACATTACAAAGCAGCTCGGCTTCCCCGTTCCCAGAATGCGGATGTTCGTCGCGAGCATCCTGAGCAGCTTCATTGGCGTGCCGATAGTCTTCCTGTTGCCTCTCGTCGTCGCGGTGATCGTGGGCTTCAGCCGGCGGACCGACGTGGGCCAGCATGTGAACTTGCTGGCCGTTCCTCTCGCCGCGCTGGCCTTGGGCATACTCGTTCTGCACATGGTCAGCCTGGGGGAGGCATTGCTCGTTCTGCTCCTGGGCGTGCTGCGCAGCCGGCGATATCAGGATATCATTACGGTCTTTCTGCCCTTCATAGGCATACTGATCTTCCTGGGCTTCCACCTGGTCTTCAGAGCAACGGACCGGGACAACATCAGCTTCCAGGCCATTCTGGCGGCGGAGCCATCGCGGTACCTGACGTACACGCCCAGCGGCCTCGCCGCGAACGCCATTGACGCGGCATCGTACGGCGAATACGGGCGCTGTGCGCTCGCCGTCGCGCTGTTAGCCGTCGTGACGGTCGCCGTCTTCTGGCTCGGCAGCCATCTGATGCAGAGAGTATACGCCGGCGAGATCATTGACTCCCGCCGCATCCGCCCGTCCCGGGAGCCCGGCCGGCGACCCGCCGTTGCCGGCCCGGCGCTGCGCTGGCTGCGCCTGGTGCCCGCGCCGCTGCTTGCCGTGACGCTGAAGGAGCTGCGGTACCTGTGGCGCGACCCGCAGATGAAGTCCGCCCTGCTGGGCCTGGCCGTCCCCGTCCTGTGGCTCGTGATAGCGGTGCAGTGGGACATGCAGGGGCAATTCATGCCCTCCCTCATCGGCGCCATGTTCATCTTCGCCGGCGCTCTCCTGGCGATGAACACGTTCGGCTACGACCGCGAGGGCCTCAACATACTCTTCCTGTTCCCCTCCGATCGCCGTGTGCTGCTCATCGGCAAGAATGTCCTCAGTCTGGCCATCCTCATCGGCGCCAGCACGCTGGGACTCACCGCCGCGGCAATGTGGCTCAGGCAGCCCGCTGCAGTCCCGACGACCTTCCCGTTCCTCGTGGCCGCGAGCTTCGTCTGCGTGGCCGGCGGCAATGTGACATCCGTCTACTATCCACTGCGCGTGGTGGCACGCGGCGAGAGTCCCTTCTCCCGATCCGCCGAGCAGGGGTGCCTCGCCAACATCGTCCGCGCCGTGGTGTTCTGGGTGACGATGTTTGCCAGCCTTCCCATCGCCGCCGGCTTCCTCACCCCACATTACCTCGACATGCCGGCGCTGTATCTTCTGACAGCGCCCGTCAGCATCATGTACGGCGCCGGGGTGTACGCGATCGTGCTCCCCTACGCCGCCTCGGCTCTGCTGCAGCGCGAAACCCGGCTCATAGAGATCTGCACAGCCACTGATGAACCATAGGGGCCCGTTCCTTGACGTTGCATAGGGCCGATGGTATCCTTCCGCACACCGCCCCTCCCGTACGGCGAACAGGTGGCCATGAAGCTCGTCACGGCAGCCCAGATGCGCGAGATCGATCGCCACTGCATCGAGGATCTCCAGATCCCCGGCATGGTGCTCATGGAGAACGCGGGCCGCGGCGTGGCACGCTGCGCCGAGCGCGTGCTCCGGGCGCTGGGTGGCAGGCGAGTGCACATCGTCGCCGGCCGCGGGAACAACGGCGGAGATGGCTTCGTCGCCGCGCGGCATCTGCACAACGCCGGCTGCGATGTGGCGGTCACGCTCCTCGCCGCGGCCGGAGACCTGCAGGGCGACGCGGCGGCCAACCATGGCATCTGGGCGGCGATGCCCACAGGCACCGAGGAGATGCCGGAGCTTGCTTCGCCCCAGCCGCTCCGGGAGCGCCTCATTGGCGCCGATGTCGTCATCGACGGTATCCTCGGCACCGGAGTAACTGGCGAGGTCCGGGGCCCGGCCCGGGCGGCCATCGAGGCACTTCGCGACGTCCCCCGGGAGCGTGTCGTGGCCATCGACATCCCCTCCGGCGTGGATTCCGACACCGGGCAGGTGCTCGGCGCGGCGGTGAGGGCGGGCTACACCATCACCTTTGGGCTGCCGAAGATCGGGCTCTACCAGCACCCCGGCGCCGCGCACGCGGGCGAGGTAATCGTCCAGGACATCGGCATTCCGCGCGCGGAGCTCACGAGCGATCGTCTGCCGCTTCGCCTCACGACAGCCGCGGACGTATCGCGATGGCTGCCCGGGCGCCCGGCCGATGCTCACAAGGGCAACTGCGGACGCGTATTCATCGTGGCCGGCTCGGTGGGCATGACTGGCGCGGCGGCCATGGCCGGCATGGCGGCGCTCCGCGCCGGCGCCGGGCTTGTGACTGTCGGCGTTCCGGCAAGCCTCAATGATGTGCTCGAGGCGAAGCTCACCGAGGTCATGACCAGGCCGCTTCCCGAGTGCGCCGAGCGCGCGCTGTCGCTGGCGGCCGAGGAGACCATCCTGGAGATGGCCGAGGGCTCCGAGGCGTGTGTGGTCGGCCCGGGGCTGTCGCTTGCGGACGAGACGCAGGAGCTCGTCAGGCGGCTCGTCCCTCAGATCCATCGGCCTCTCGCGCTGGACGCGGACGCCCTGACGGCCCTCAGCGAGAATGCTGAGGTCCTTGCCGGCCGCGAGGCGCCCACGGTGGTGACGCCGCATCCGGGTGAGATGTCGCGGCTGGTAGACAGATCGATAGAGGCGATACAGGCCGACCGCGTGAGCGCGGCCCTCGAGGCCGCCCGGAGTCTCGGCAGCGTCGTGCTGCTCAAGGGCGCGGGCAGTGTCGGTGCGGCGCCCGACGGCACTGCCTACGTGAACGCGACGGGCAACGCGGGCATGGCCAGCGGGGGCACGGGCGACGTACTCTCAGGCATCCTCGGCGGGCTGCTGGGACAGGGCATGCTGCCGCTGGAGGCCGCTGCCGCAGCGGCCCATGTCCACGGCCTCGCGGGGGACCTGGCCGCGCCTGACAGCGAGCGGGCGCTCGTAGCGGGCGACATGCTCGAGGCCCTGCCGCGGGCATTCGCCGCGGCAGAGGCCGCGCAACAGGCCGGGGGCTAAGCACGACTCCATGGAGATCACCGCGCAGAAGGTGCTGCTCGTTGACGACAACCCCGGCATCCGTGAGGTGGCGCAGCGGATTCTGCAGCGCCCGAACCGCGCCTTCTTCCACGCATCCGACGGCGCCGAAGCGCTCGACATCGCCTTCGCGGAGAAGCCCGACATCGTCCTGCTCGACTACATGATGCCGGAGAAGAACGGCATCGAGGTCATCAGGGATCTCCGGGGCAACCCCTTCACATCCCACGTGCCCATCATCATGGTGACGGCCACGGCGCACCTCGACGATCGCGTGGCGATGATGCGCGCCGGGGCGGACGACTGCATCGGCAAGCCCTTCGAGCCCAGAGACCTGGCCGCGCGGGTGGAGATGGTGCTTGCCCGTACCGAGCGTCACCTGGCCACGGACTCGCTCACCAGGCTCCCCGGCAACGTCCCGACGCGGAACGCAATCCGCGCGCGGCTCGCCGCCGACACGCCCTTCTGCCTGTGCTACCTGGACATCGACTCGTTCAAGTCATTCGTCGATCACTACGGGTACGAGCGCGCCTCTGCCGTCATCGCGAGTGTTGCCCGGGTAATCGAGCAGGGCACCCGCGAGCAGGGCGGGCCGGAGCATTTCGTGGGCCACATCGGGGGCGACGACTTCGTCATACTCACGGCGACAGACCGGGCCCGGCCCGTGTGTCACCGCTGTCTGGAGTTGTTCGATGAGCTGGTCCCCGGGTTCTACGATGCCGACGACGCCGAGCGCGGCTTCATCATGGGTCACCGCCGCGACGGCGCACCGGCTCAGTTCCCGCTGATAACGATATCGGCCGTCATCGTGCCCAACGGGGCCCCCGAGATCCAGTCGCCGCACGCGTTGGCGGATCTCGTGGTGCAGCTCAAGGCCCGCGCCAAGCAGACGCCGGGCAGCACCGTCATCGAGCACGGGAACTCGTAAGGGCGACCCGGCGGGCCGCCCCTACTCATGCCGACACTGCCCTGTATCTTCCTCACGGCCCGAACCGGGCCGCCACTATGCGCCTCACCCACCCGCACTGGGGAATGGATTGGGAAATCCACCGGGCACATCGGGCGGCGGAGTGAAAGAGCCGCCGCCGCCGCCAGCGGCACCCATGCTCTGCAGCAGGCTCACTCGCCACTGAGGCCCACTGACCACGGTGACGAAGTTGACGGTCTCTCGGTGCACGTCGCCGTGGCTATCCACGTAATCGACTTCAACCGGTACCTCGGCGTAGTTGCCGTGCACCGTGGGCTGGCCCACCACGTACGACCGCAGCTCGCTGACCGACATGAAATCCTGCGACATCAGGTCCGCGAGCTCCGAGAACGCATCGCCCGGCATCCTCCCCTCAACAGTGAGCCGGCGGGCGGCCTCCTCGTCGTTGCGGACGTACTTGGCGTCGATGTACTGCCGCACTGCCTGGGTGGGGGAGCCGCGGCTGCTCCGAATCAGCAGTGGTATGGACACAGCCGCGAGCACCACGACGGCGACCGTGCACGCTCCGAAAGCGATCAGCCCCCGTCGCAGCCGGGCCGCGCTCGCGCGCCGCTGCTCGGCCTGGATCTCCGCCTGCTCCATCAGCATTGCCGCGTGCTCGTCGCCGGGCTGTGATGCCATCGGCTGCGTCTGGGCGGCAACATTCCCGGCCGCGGGCCCATGAGGCCCCGGCCGCGGGCCCATGGCGGGGGCGGGAGCGCGCATCGCCTGGGCCCCGAGGTCCCCGAGAGCCTGCCGCGCCTCGTGATAGTTGGGATCAATCTGCAGCGCGAAGCGGAGCTGCTCCGCGGCTCCGGCCACGTTGCCGGTCCTCTGGTAGGCCAACCCGAGGAAATAGCGGGACGTTGCGTTCGACGGACGCAGACGCACGGCCGAGGTCAAGGTGCTGAGCGCCTCGTTCGGCATCCCGTGCCGCAGATAGGCCATGCCCAGCATCGTCCAGACCTGGCCGTTCGATGGCTCGACCCGGGCCGCCTCGCCCAGGTGCGTGACCGCTTCCGCCAGCCGATTGTCGTTGAGGGCCTTCGTTCCCGCATCAATGAGGTTGCCGGCGCCCGGGCGGGCGCCCGGCGTAGTGCCATGCATTCTGGTTGCCTCCGGCCACGTCCGCTGTTGTCCTATTGCAGGCAGAGCCGCGGTCATTGGCTCTTTCCACAATCCGGAGGCCAATTGAGATGCGAGGTCGTAGGGAGGGAACAACGCATCGGGCCGGCGCTGGTCCGTTCAACCAGCATGCCGGCCCGATTCGCGTCGACTTCTCAGTATGAGCGGATCAGCAGCGGGGCTGCTAGAACGTCCCGTACAGGCCGAAGCTGCCCCACCCATCGCCGCCCAGCGTTCCACCGCGGAACTCCAGGCACTTGCGCGGCCTGTAGACGCCGATGTAGGCCATGTCGCCCCGGTGCGTGTATACGGCAGCCCCGATCTTGGGGTCTACGAGACACTGTACGCCGCCGAAGAAGTCGCTGTCGTGCTGTCCCGTACCCCAGCCGAGGTGCCCGCGCACGAGCGGATCGCTGAACGACGGCGCCGCCGCCGGCTTCAGCAGGTTATACGAGCTCACGAAGAACGGCGAGGTGCGCTTGTCATTCCCGGGCCTGATGGGGAAGTCCGACCGGAGGAGATTGTAGGCGCCCAGGATGAGGGACGGGTGATCGTCGGTCTCCTTGAACACCGTGTAGTATACGTTGATTTCCTCCGCCTCGTCGGAGTTCTCCGGATCCAGAATGTCCACATCGACCTCGAGACGATCCGTGACGCCGATGAATAGTTCGTGGATCATCAGGAACTTGGGCGGGCCACCGCGGCCGCGGGTCGAGGCCGGCACGGCAGAGGGGGGATCGAGGTCGACGTAGATGAAGTTGTACTCGAAGTCCCCCTTGGCAACCTGATTGCCTGTCGGCATGAATACGGTGTCCCCCGCGAAGGCCGCGGTGCTGGCGAGCAGCAGTAGTACGACTGCACAAGGCCACAGGTACGATCTCATCGTTCATCTCCTCTCGCAGAGTTGCGTACAACGACGACTACTGTTGCAGCACGGGCAATCGCCCGGTCGGTCCCCCTTTCGCGACGGCTCAGCCATGCCAGCCCCCACCTCCGAGACGTCCATCCCCCCGCGTCCTCCGGAGCCCTTCCGTCTGTCCTGGCTGTACACCTGCGCCGCCACTGCATATTCGCACAGCGGCACGGCAAGTCTCCACGGGGGTTCCACCCCGACGCCGCTATCACCTCCCCAGCCTTATACCATTGTACAGCAGACTCATGCAACGCTGTCAACCCGAAACGTCCTCTGGTGCTCCCTATCGCCCATTGACATACCGCATCACGACAGCCACCGGTGGCACGGGAGCTGGCTCCTGTCGGTCGGCCGCCTCGGGCCAGGAGGCTCGCACCGCCACCATGAACCGGCTGGCCCGGGCCGGCGCCCGCCGCGGGAGCCGCACGCGGAAGGTCGCCACTTCGGTCGAGTTGCTCGGTATCGTCGGCAGGCGCACGCTGGCGCGTCCCACGCGCTGCACTCCGGCTGTACTGTGCAGGCGCAGCACCACATTGTCCAGCGGCTGCCCGCCGACGTTCTTCACCGCCACACGCGCCTGGAAGGGCACGCCGATGGCGGCCGACCTGGGCGCCTCGAGCGACACCTTTGCCGGCTGCACGGCCCAGTCCGCGCGCAGCGCCGTGATGGCCGCGGCCGCCGCCAGCGCCCACTCAGTGCCCGGATATGGCCCGCGGCGGGGGCTGCTGATGACCCGCCGCAGATCGTGCACGAAGACGCCCTTGGCCAGGTCGCCTTGGATCATCTTCGTCCCGCGTCGCAGGCGGTTGTAGAGCTCCTCGGGCCCCGCCGGGACCTTCGTTGACTGGTGCCAGAACCAATCCACCTGATCGCCGACGACCAGGTTGAACTGCCCGCGGCGGGCGTACTCGCTCCACGATCGCACGACCACGTCGAAGTGCTCCTGAGACTGCACCTGGTACAGCATCACAGCATCCAGGCCGAGCCCGGCATCTACAAGCATCGCCGGGTCCTGGCCGTGCTGCTTGCCATGCATCCAGCTCAGCGTGAAGGCGTAGAAGCGGCCGTCGAGCTTTGCGTCCCTGGGGCGGTCCCGGTCTGCATCGACGATCTGTCTCACGATGAGCGCCGTCTTGCGCGCCCGGAACCAGTTCCACCGATCGTAGAGGTCGCGATTGGTGTTCCACAGCACCTCGACCTTCGTCTGCAGCCACTTCATCCGCTGCGCACGCGGCCACGCATCCCAGCCCGGGGGCACTTCAACGGACAGGTCGCGCACGAACTCGTCCACCATCTCGTACCCGTCGCCGTCGGTGCGGAGGTAGTCCACACCGACCAACTCCACCCCGGGCAGCCTCCGCATCTGGGTGGCGAAGTCGGCCATGTGCGTGACGCGGCGCCCGTCGAGCAGCGACACGAAGGCAGTCTGGTGCACTCCGCGCCCGGCCCGGTAGTCGCACGCGTAATCGTAGTCCGGCCGCTGCGCCCGCGGCCCCTCGGTGCGATACGCATACATGTACGGCCCGAGGCTGACGCGGCGGTTCCGCGCCTCCTCGGCAAGCACCGCCACCTGATCGCGCGCCAGGCCCAGCCACGGTCGCTGCAGCGTCAATGCGCGGCCTCGTGCGTCGGTGTACCCGGCCCGATACCACAGGGCATTGGCGCCGATGTACTCACACCAATCGAAAATCACCCGCCAATCGCCCTCGGAGCCGTCCGGGCGAGGCAGGCGGATCGACGGTAGATTCCACGTTGTCTCCAGCGTCAGCACGCCGAGCCCGGGAGCGATGGCGGCGGGCTTGCGCTTGGCCACACGGAACGGCGCCGTCGCCACGCAGTGGCTTTCCCCCTCGTCGTACACCTTGGGCGGCTCGCGCCCCAGCCGCCGCTGCTCCCGCTCCAGCCGGCGGCGCTCATCAACGCTGAGCCACTCCCATTGGTCCGCGTCGATCTGTGCCCGGGCGCGCAGCACGTAGTCGGCCGGCGGCGCGTTCCACGGCACCGGCCAGCGCACCACCCAGGTGCCCGACGGCTCATCGAAGCGAAGCGGCGCGTGCTTGATCCCCCCGACGCTCTCGGCCGGCTGCCCGTTCTCCAGGATGCGGACATCGGGCGGCTCGTCGCGGATCGGCTTGCCCCCCGCATTCACATACCTGACGCGCGCCCGCACCAGATCGTAGCGGAAGTACTCGTCCTTGTCGGTCGTGACCTCAAGGGGAAAGGGCACACGGGGCGCAGCTGTGCGCGGCGCGGGCGGGAACAGCAACCGCCACGCCCTCAGCGCGGGTCGGTGCAGCAGTACGACCGCGACCGCGAGCAGGATCAGCACCGGCACCACGCGGTACATGATCCTGCGGCGCCGCTCGCGCCGCCGCTGGCGCTCGTCCCGCAGCGGCGGGCCGTAGTCGCGGAAGAATACGCGGCGATCTGGCATACGCTCTCCGCCTGCCGACGTCGGCCGGCCGTGGGAATGGCGACCTCTGTGCCTTCACCCGGGCCATTCGCCGCGGGCGCGCCATTTTCTTCTTGCCATACGGGGTAGGCCAATGCGGTCGCGTCCGGCACAGGCGCCGCCCAACAGCGGAGCCGGCCCCTATGGATCAGCCCCTCGAAGGACATCCCGAACCCCGCGCGGAACCACAATCCGTTGAGCCGGTGCGTCTCGCCGCGTCCGTGCCCGGTGCGGCGAGCGTTAGGGATACCGAAGGAGGCGTCACGCTATGCCGGATACCAGCATCAGTCGCCGGGACTTCATCAAGGCCTCCACAGCCAGTGTGGGAGCGGCAACCCTCGGAGCCACATTCGTGCCGAGCAGCGCCTTTGGCGCTAACGAGCGGCTCTCGCTCGGCATCATCGGCCCGGGGGGCCGCGGCGGCAGCCTGATGGGCTGGGCGCAGAAGTTCAGCGAGAGCGAGAACGCGGAGTTCACCGCCGTGTGCGACATCTGGAACGAGCGGCGCGAGAGCGGCGCGAAGCGCATCAAGGACTGGACCGGCAAGGACCCGCGCAAGTGCCGCACCATCGCCGACATATGCGCGCTGGACGACGTGGACGCCGTCATCATCGCCACGGCCGATTTCCAGCACTGCTACCACGCGGCCATCGCGGCGCACGCCGGCAAGGACGTCTACGTGGAGAAGCCCTTCGGCAACGACTTCGAGCAGATCAAGAAGGCGTACCTGACCATCAAAGCCACCGACCGCATCGTACAGATGGGTACGCAGGCGCGGGGCAGCGGGAAGTACTTCGGCTGCCGCGACTTCATCAAGTCCGGAGCACTGGGCAAGATCACCTATGGCGAGATCTACGAGCCCCTCTTCCAGCAGCGCTGGCGCCGCTACGGCTCAGTGGACGCCCTCACCGAGGCCGACACCGACTGGAAGGAGTTCCTGTGCTATCTGGACCCGAACAAGTACAAGTGGAACCCGCGGCACTACCGGGAGTTCCGCATCTTCTGGCCCTTCTCCAGCGGCTGCTTCTGCCAGTGGATGAGCCACAAGATCGACCTCATCAATCTCGCGCTCGATGAGATCCCCCATTCCGCCGTGGCACTGGGCGGCGTGTACGTGTGGAAGGACGGGCGCACCAATCCGGACACCGTGCAGTGCCTGCTGGAGTACCCGAGCGGCTGCATGGTGACGTATCATATGCGCCTGGGCAACAAGGAGAACGGCCGGGGCACCACCCTATACGGCACGTGCGGAACCACGGACCTCAGCTCCGCCACCGGCGCCGGCGGCGGGGGCACCGTAACGCCCGCGGACCCGAACGATCCCAACACGCGCTTCGATGTTGACAAGAGCAAGCGGCTCAGTGAGGACGAGCCAACCACCTGGGAGTCGCCGCCGGATGTGGACAACATGGAGCACTGGCTGCAGTGCATCCGGACGCGTGAGCCGGTGCGGGCTCCCGTGGAGGCGGGCTACGCCCACGCCGTCGCCACGACGCTGGCCAACATGGCCTATCGCAACGGCTGCCGCATGGAGTACGACCACGAGAAGATGGAGATGAGGAAGGCGCCGGTCGCCTAGGGCCCGAGCGCTGCAGTGTGTGGGGCAGGCAGCCTGCCTGCCATGCCGTGCAGATCAGCCCCGCAGCCTGGCAGGCTGCGCTACACCTGAGTCAACACAACTCGCAGAAAGCAGGTGCGTACCATGTCATCGACGCCACGGTCGCTCTCAATCGTTGTCAGCGCACCCAACCGCGACTACTCCGAGGCCCCCGTATCCGTCACCGTCCCGGCGCCGGGGCAGTGTGGCTGCGCGGGGCTCAAGCAGCTCGAGCCCGCCGCCGACGTGCCGTGCCAGCTGGCGATACGCAACGACGAGGCGACCGTGACCTGGATCGTTCGCGACCTGAAGAAGGGCGACTCGCGCACGTACGAGTTGAGCTGCACCGACCAGCCGGCGGGCGCCGGCGGCGTGACGTTGACGCACGGTGTGGACGACGTGCAGGTGGACATCGACGGAGAGCTGTTCACGCGCTACTACCACGGCGGCGTGCCGAAGCCCGTCCTGTGGCCCATCATCGGCCCTGCGGGCAAGAGCATCACGCGCGTCTATCCCATGCAGGACGCCCTGGCGACCGAGCGCGACGACCACCATCACCATCGGGGGCTGTTCTTCACCCACGGCGACGTCAACGGCACCTGCTTCTGGTCCGAGAGCGAGCAGAGCGGCCGTGGCGTCCATCGTGAGTTTCTCGAAGTGGACGGCGGCCCGGTCTACGCCGTCATCAAGACGGCCAATGACTGGATGGTGGGCCAGTGGGCGAAGCAAGAGCCGCGCATAGCCGAGGGCGTGCGCCTCGACGAATGGGCGCCTGTCGGCGAGCTGGAGAAGCTCTGCGAGGACGAGCGCGAGATCGTCATCTACCGCGTGGAGAACGGCCGCCTGCTCGACTTCACCATCACCATCCGCGCCACCGAGAGGGACCTCGTCTTCGGCGACACCAAAGAGGGCAGCTTCGGCATCCGGGTGGCCGGCACGATGAAGGTGACGTCCGAGCTCGGCGGCCGCATCCTCAACGCCCGCGGCGACACCGACGACGAAGCGTGGGGCAAGCAGGCCGAGTGGTGCGACTACCACGGACCGGTGAACGGCGATACGGTCGGGGTGGCCATCCTCGACCACCCTTCCAGCTTCCGCCACCCGACCCACTGGCACGTGCGTACCTACGGCCTGTTCGCCGTCAACCCCTTCGGCCTCCACGACTACCTTGGTGAGGGCCCCGAGGACCTCGGGAACCACACCGTGCCGCAGGGCGAGACGGTGACCTTCCGGTACCGCATCTTCATCCACGAGGGTGACACCGCAGCGGCCGGCGTGGAGGATGTGTACGGCGCGTACACGGACCCGCCCGTCGTCGAGGTGCGGTGATCCCCTCCGTGTGGCGCGCACCCGTCGCCCGTATCTAGCTGACCAGGGAAACGAGGCCAGACCATGAACCGTTCGACAGCCCGCAGTGTCCTGACGCTCGCCACCGGCTGCCTCGCCACCACGCTTGCCTTCGCTGTCTGCCCGGAGACGGCAAGAGCTGCGCAGCACTCCATCGTCGTCAGCGCGCCGGACCACGACTACCCCGAGGCGCCCGTGTCCGTCAGCGTGCCCGCGCCGGGGCAGTTCAAGGCCGTCACGCTTCGGCAGCTTCGGCCGGAGGCCAGCGTGCTGTGCCAGTATGAGAAGCGCGGCGGCGAGCTGGTCGTCACCTGGATTCTGCGCGATCTGAAGAAGGGCAGCTCGCGCACGTACGAGCTCACCATCGGCGACGGCCCCCAGGCGGCGGCAACCGGCGGCCTGACCCTGAAAGAGGGCGACGACGCCGTCGAGGTGCGCATCGACGACGAGCTGTTCACGCGCTACTACCACCACGGCGCGCCCAAGCCCGTGCTGTGGCCCATCATCGGCCCGACGGGCAAGAGCGTCACCCGCAACTACCCGATGACTGATGCGCTCGAGACGGAGCGGGACGATCACCATCACCACCGGGGCCTCTGGCAGACCCACGGGAACATCAATGGCACAGACTTCTGGTCCGAGGGCGGCAACAGCGGCCGGGCTCTGCACCGGGAGTTCGTGGAGCTGGCGGGCGGGCCGGTGTACGCGATCATCAAGACGCGCAACGATTGGGTGACCGGACAGTGGGAGCGGATCGAGCCGAAGGTCGTGGACGGCGTGCGGCTCCACGGCTGGAAGCCCGTCGGCGAGCCGACGAGGCTCTGCGCCGACGAGCGCGAGATCCGCATCTATCGCATGCCCACGGGCCGCATCATCGACTACACGACCACGATCCGCGCCACGGACGGGGAGCTCGTGTTCGGCGACACCAAGGAGGGCAGCTTCGGCATCCGCCTGGCCGGCACCATGAAGGTGGACTCCGAGCCCGGCGGCCACGTCGTGAACTCCAACGGCCAGACGGACAAGGAGGCGTGGGGCAAGTCCGCCGCGTGGTGTGACTACTATGGACCGGTAGAGGGCACGACGGTGGGCGTGACGATCATGGACCACCCGACCAGCTTCCGCCACCCGACCTACTGGCACGTGCGCACGTACGGCCTGTTCGCCGCCAACCCCTTTGGCCTGCACCACTTCCTCCGGCAGGATGAGCACACGGGCATCCATAGGCTGCCACCCGGCGAGACCGTCACCTTCAAGTACCGCGTCTTCATCCACGAGGGCGACACCGAGGCCGCGGGCGTAGCCGATGCATACGTCGCCTACGCTGATCCGCCCAGGATCGAAGTGAAGTGACCCTGAAGAGAGGCCGATCCATGTCACGCATGACAAGCCGTCGGGACTTCTTCCGCGATGCCGCGCTGCTTGCCACGGGCGCCGCCGGCGCCATGGCCGTCGGGCCCGTGCTCGCCAGAGAGCCGATCGCAAGGCCGGGCTCGCCGCGCATCAAGCTCAGCTGCGCCGCCTACTCGTACCGCAAGTACCTCTCTGGCGACAACGCCACCATGACCCTCGACGACTTCATTGAGAAGTGCGCCGAGATGGGTCTGGACGCCGTCGAGCCGACCACCTACTACTTCCCGAAGCCGGTCACGCGCGAGTACTGTATCCACCTCAAGCAGAAGGCCTTCTTGCTCGGGATGGACATCTCCGGCACGGCCATTGGCAACAACTACTGCAAGGCCCCGGGGCCTGAGCGCGACACGGAGGTGGCCAAAACGAACCAGTGGATCGAGCACGCCGCCGCCCTCGGCGCCCCGTGCATGCGCGTCTTCGCCGGCGGAGCCCCGAAGGGTGTCCCGGAGGATCAGGCGCGCCAGTGGGTCGTGGAGTGCCTCGAGGAGTGCGGCGAGGCCGCCGCCCGGCACGGCGTGTTCCTCGCCGTGGAGAACCACGGCGGCGTCGTGGCCACGGCCGATGGGATGCTCGCCATCGTGAAGGCGGTCAAGTCCGACTGGTGCGGCGTCAACCTCGACACCGGCAACTTCCACACCGAAGACCCGTACGCCGACATGGCCAAGGTCGCCCCGTATGCCGTCAACGTCCAGCTCAAGACCGACGTCCGGGCCGCTGGCGCTCCCGCGCAGGAGGCCGACTTCAGGCGCATCGTGGAGATCCTCCACTCCGTCAACTACCGCGGCTACATCGCCGTCGAGTACGAGGCGAAGGAAGATCCGATGACCGGCGTTCCGAAGGCCGTGGAGCGGGTGCGAGAGGCCGTGAGCTAAGAGCCGCACCGGCCGCAGGTGATCCTCTGCAGCCAACTACGACATCACCCCCGAGCGCGGCTACGGCGCGCGCCTCGTCCTGCGCGAGGGCAAGCCGAACTTCCATGCCTCCTGCTGCCGCCGGGCGGCCCGTCGGGCCACAGCCATTCCCCTCAACCTTCCTGAATCAGCGTTGACTGGCTGTTTGCCGGGTGTTTACCAGTTGGCAAGGGCCAGAGGGCACTCTAGCAGCGAACCGCGGGCGCTGGGACCGCTCAGCGCCGGCGATCGAGCATCGGACACAGGAGGAAGCAGGTACATGAAGGGTCGGCACGAATGGACACGGGGGATCTGGATCGCTGGAAGCATCGCGGCTATCGCGCTG
>JASFTE010000015.1:0-19454 GCA_050114035.1 Armatimonadota bacterium
AAAGCTGCCGCACCATTCCGCATGTCTGGCCATTGCCCGCGGGCGCCGGCCGCCTGCAATCGTCATCGGCAGCACATACGCCTCCGTGGCGGCCCTCGACCGGGCGGGCGACGCTGTGCTCTGGTCCTACTCGCTGCCCATGACCCACACACTCACCGCCTGCGCCGTCGCCGACCTCGATGGTGACGGCACCGAGGAGATCGTCGCCGCGCAGGCCGACAGCGGGCTCACGTGCCTGGACGCCGACGGAACGCACCGCTGGCACCTCCCCCTGCCCGGGCTCATCGGCAGCCTCGCCGTGGGTGACGTCAATGACGACGGACGACCAGAGATCCTCGTGGCCGGGCGCGACACCCCGCTGTTCGTTGTGAGCAGCGCCGGAGGCCTGCGCCATACGTGGGACATTTGGGCGTCGGCGTGCTATGTGGCCGTGGCCGACCTCGACGGCAGCGGCGCCCCCGAGATCGCCGTCAAAACGGCCGCCTTTGGCCGGCCCGACCGGGCCCTCGTGGCCGGCGTTGACTCCGCGGGACATCTCACGTGGCGCCGACCCGTGCCCGGGCTCGTCCGCGCCGTCGATACGCGCCGCCCGGCCCTGGATCGCCCCTTGACGGCAGTTGACATCAACAACGATGGACGCCGCGAATGGGCGGCTGTTGGCTCCGACGCCTCGCTGCACCTCATCAGCCGCGGCGGCGAGCCGCTCGGCGTCTACCAGACCGACGAGCCGCTCATTGGTCTGTACCCCATGCGGACCAGCGCCGGCGGCCACCGCCTTGTGGCCGTGTCCGCCAGAGCTGCCCTGTGTCTGGCGTGGAAGGGTGGGGCCGGCGAATGAGGCCATCCCTTTGGCCGCTCATGCTGGCGCCCCTGCTGCTGGGCGGCTGCTTCCAGAGGAAGCGCTACCCGCCCGGGCGCACCGTGGTCACCTACTGGGAGAAGTGGACCGGCTTCGAAGGCGAGGCCATGCGCGACGTCGTGGACGCCTACAACGCATCGCAGGACAAGATCTACGTCGAGTTGCTCACCATCAGCCAGATCGACCGCAAGACCGTCGTGGCCGCCGCCGGCGGCGTTCCACCCGACGTCGCCGGCCTCTGGTCCTTCAACGTCCACGCCTTCGCCGACAAAAACTCACTCACCCCACTGGACGACTACCTCGCCGAGGCCGGCATCGCCCGCCATCAGTACATCTCCTGCTACTGGGACATGTGCGAGCATCGCGGCGCCATGTGGGCGCTGCCCACCACCCCGGCCTCCGTCGCCCTGCACTGGAACAAGACGCTCTTCGCCGAGGCCGGCCTCGACCCGGAGCGCCCGCCCACGACCATGGACGAGCTCGACGCCTTTGCCCAGCGCCTCACGAAGCGCGACAGCGACGGCCGCGTCGTCCAGATGGGCTTCATGCCCGCCGAGCCCGGGTGGTGGAACTGGGCCTGGGGCTACTTCTTCGGCGGGAAGCTGTGGGACGGCCAATCCCGCATCACCTGCGCCTCGCCCGAGAACACCCGCGCCTTCGAGTGGGTGCAGTCCTACGCCAAAGACTACGGCGTGAAGGCCCTCCAGCTCTTCCAGAGCGGCTTCGGCAACTTCTCCTCCCCCCAGAACGCCTTCCTCGATGGCAAGGTGGCCATGGAGCTCCAGGGCGTCTGGATGCACAACTTCATCAGCAGGGAGGCGCCCGACTTGCAGTGGGGCGCCGCCCCGTTCCCGTACCCCTCCGACCGCCCCGACCTGGAGAACGTCACCATCGTGGGGGAGGACGTCCTCGTGATCCCCCACGGCGCGCGGCACCCGCAGGAGGCCTTCGAGTTCATCAAGTTCGTCAACTCCCAGAAGGGCATGGAGCTGCTCTGCATGGGCCAGCGCAAGCACACGCCGCTGCGCGCCGTCAGCCCGGAGTTCCTCGCCGAGCACGAGAATCCGTACATCGAGGTGTTCATAGACCTCGCCTATAGCCCGAACGCCGTCGCGACGCCGAAGATGAGCGTGTGGGACGAGTACCGCGACGAGATGGTCAGCGCCTTCGACCAGATCTGGCTCTGCCGCGGCACGCCCCGCGACGTGCTCGGGGCCGTGCAGAAGCGCATACAGGAGAAGCTGGACCGCGAGATCCAGCGCCAACGTAAGCTCGGCCTCCGTATTCCGGGGACATAGAGGCTGTTGGAGAAGTGGCCCGGACGGTGCGCTCCTCGTTCCGTGGAGCGCTGAACCGCCTGATCACGTGCCGTTCTCTACGTCCGCGCCACGTCTTCAACAGCCTCACATAATACTCATTTCCCCTGATTCCGGAGGCGATCAGGCTCATCTTGTCGGAAATGAGTATTGTGTCCCCGGAATACGGGAATACGGAAGCAAACGAGACCCAATGACCGCACGGACCAAGCGCGATACACGCAACGGCCTCCTCTTCGTGGCCCCATGGATCGTGGGCTTCGGCGGCCTCCTGCTCTATCCCATCCTCCAGTCGCTCCACTGGAGCTTCTGCGAGTACTCCGTGCTGCAGCCCGCTCAGTGGACCGGCCTGGACAACTACCGCGACCTGATGACCGACGAGGTCTTCTGGAAATCCCTCGCCAACACGCTCCTGTACGCCGCCTTCGCCCTCCCTCTGGGCCTCATCGTCTCCCTCAGCCTCGCCATTCTGCTCAACACCGGCGTGCGCGGCATGACCGTCTTCCGCACCATCTTCTTCCTCCCCGCCCTCGTTCCCATGGTCGCGCTCGCCATCATCTGGCTCTGGCTCTTCAACGGCGAGTACGGCGTGCTCAACTACTGCCTCTCCGTGCTCGGCATCACCGGCCCCCCCTGGCTCGCCGATCCCTCCTGGGCCAAACCCGCGCTCACGCTCATGAGCGCCTGGAGCGTCGGCCACGCCATGGTCATCTACATGGCCCACCTGCAGGACGTGCCCGAGCAGCTCTACGAGGCCGCGGAGATCGACGGCGCCGGGTACTTCCGCAAGCTCCGGCACGTCACGCTGCCTATCATTTCGCCCGTAATCTTGTTCAATCTTGTCATGGGCATCATCGGCACGCTCCAGTTCTTCGCCGTCCCCTACGTCATCTCGCCCCAGGGCTCGCCCGCGCGCTCCATCTACTTCATCACCATGTACCTGTACGACAACGCCTTCCCCTACCTGCGCATGGGATATGCCTGCTCCATGGCGTGGATACTGTTCCTGCTCATCTTCGGCCTCACCATGCTGGCCTTGAGGCTCTCGCGGAGGTACGTCCACTATGGCTAGCAACCACTGCCGCAGGACGCCTGCCAGGGTGGCGCAGGCTGCCAGCCTGCGGCACCCCGATGCCCGCGCAACTGCCAGGGGGTGCCACCGCTGACCGTCAAGGGACTCTGGAGCAAACTGCTCGTCTACTGCCTGCTGATTGTCGGCTCGGCGGCTTTCATGTTCCCGCTGATGTGGATGATCTCCACCTCACTGAAGCCCGAGGGGCAGGAGACGCAGCTCCCGCCGCAGTGGATCCCCTCACGGTTCATGTGGGTGAACTACTGGGACGCCATCACGTACCAGAGCGACAAGCTCGGCTACATCCCCTTCCTCCGCTACGGCATGAACACCGTGTACCTCGCCGTCCTCGGCGTCACGGGCACCGTCATCGCCAACGCCCTCATCGCCTACGGCTTCGCCCGCATCCGCTGGCCCGGCCGCGACGTCTTCTTCGCCATCACCCTTGCCACCATGATGATCCCCTTCCCCGTCCTCATGGTGGCCCTGTTCTCCATCTTCAAGCACCTCGGCTGGATCGGCAGCTTCCGCCCACTCTGGGTGCCCGCCTGGTTCGGGAGCGCCTTCAACATCTTCCTCCTGCGCCAGTTCTTCCTCACCATCCCGCGGGAGCTCTGCGACGCCGCCCGCATCGACGGCTGCTCCGAGTTCGGCATCTTCCGCCACGTCGTGCTCCCGCTTTCCAAGCCCGCCCTCGCCGTCGTGGCCCTCTTCCACTTCCTCTACACCTGGAACGACTTCCTCGGCCCGCTCATCTACCTCACGCACCAGGAGAGCTTCACACTCTCCCTGGGCCTGCAGGTCTACCAGAGCCAGCACGGCGGCACCCCCTGGAACATGCTCATGGCCGCCTCCACCATCGTCGTGCTGCCCATCATCGTCGTCTTCTTCTTCACCCAGCGCACCTTCATCCAGGGGATCCAGTTGACGGGGTTGAAGGGGTAGGGCGAAAGGGATTGACGCACCACGCCGCCGCCAGGTAGCATGGCGCACGATCCTGCACCGCCAACACTAACGCCATGGACCGCCTCACTCCCGACATCATCCTCACCCTCGCCATCACCGGCGCCGCCATCGTGCTCTTCGCCACCGAGAAGCTCCGCCCCGACCTCATCGCCATGATGGTGCTCCTCACGCTCGTGCTCGTCCGGCTCGTGAGCGCCGAGCAGGCCTTCGCCAGCTTCGCCAGCCCCGCCGTCATCACCGTCTGGGCCGTCTACATCGTCTCCGGCGGCCTCTTCCGCACCGGCGTGGCCGACTTCCTCGGCAAGCGCATCTTCCGCCTCGCCGGGGGCAGCGAGTGGCGGCTCCTCGCCGTCATCATGTTCACCTGCGGGCTCATGTCCGCGTTCATGAACAACATCGGCGCCACCGCCGTCCTCCTGCCCGCCGTCATCGGCCTCGCCCGGCAGACCAAGATCCCCGTCTCTCGCCTCCTCATCCCGCTCTCCTTCGCCTCGCTCATGGGCGGCAATATGACCCTCATCGGCACCCCGCCCAACATCCTGGCGAACAACATCCTCGCACAGCGGGGGCTGACCACGTTCTCCTTCTTCGACTTCGCACCCACCGGCGCCATCGTCTTCGCCGTCGGCATCCTGTACATGATCACCGTCGGCCGCTTCGTGCTCCCCGTGCGCGAGACGGCCGATGCCGCGCAGGAGGAGTACGGACTGCGCGAGTACGTCAGCGAGGTGTACGTGCCCGCCGAGAGCGAGCTCGCCGGAAAGAGCCTCGTGGAGTCCCGCCTCGGCGCCGACTACGACCTCAACGTCCTCGCCATCCGCCGCGGCGATGGCCTCCTCACCTGGCTCGATCGAGACACTCGTATCCAACCCGCCGACCTCCTCCTCATCGAGGGCTCCATCGACGACCTCATACGCGCGCGGGACGATCTGGGGCTCCAGATCGAGGCCGAGCGCCAGACCGACCTCGCCCAGCTCGAATCCGACCGGGCCCACATCCTGGAGGCCACCCTGGCGCCCCACTCTCGCATGATCGGCCGCACGCTCCGCGGCATCCGCTTCCGTGATCGCTACGGCTTCACCGCCCTGGCCATCTGGCGGCACGGCGCCATGATCACCGAGCGCCTGCGCGACATCCGCCTGCAGTTCGGCGATGCACTCCTGCTCCAGGGGCCGCGCCGACTCATGCCCGCCCTGCAGGAGGGCGGCGAGTTCCTCGTCCTCGAGCCCGTCCGGATCGACCGCCGCCGGCGACGCAAAGCCCCCATCGCCGCCGGCATCATGACCCTCGTGCTCGTCCTGGCCACCGGTGGCGGCCTCCACGTCTCCACGGCCATGGTCATCGGCGCCGTGCTCATGGTGCTTACCGGCTGTCTGACCATGGAGGACGCCTACGCCAGCATCGAGTGGCGCAGCGTCTTCCTCATCGCCGGCATGCTCCCCCTGGGCACCGCCATGGAGCTCACCGGCACCGCCCCCCTCCTCGCCGACGGCATAACGGCGGCGCTCGGCGGGTTCGGGCCGCTGGCCGTCCTTGCGGGGATCTACGTCCTCGTGGCCCTCCTCACCCAGCCCATGTCCAACGCCGCCGCCACCGTCCTCATCGTGCCCATCGCCATCGACACCGCCCTGGGGCTGGGCGCCAACCCCCACCCCTTCGTCCTGGCCACCGTCATCGGCGCCTCCACCAGCTTCCTCACGCCGGTGGGGCATCAGGCGAACATCCTGGTGTTCGGGCCGGGGGGATACAAGTTCTTCGACTACACCCGCGTGGGACTGCTGCTCAACGTCGCCATCCTCATCGCCATGCTCATCTTCATCCCCATGATCTGGCCGCTGTTTCCGGGCTAGCCGTGGGGCACGGGTAGCTCGCTACCCGTGCTCCTATCTGGCTGCCCGGTAGGCGTCGCGTAGCAGCTCCATAGGATGCGTCACGGGGAGCCCGTTTCCCTGCCGGATCTGGATGGCGCACGTGCCGCACGGAGTCGCCACGACATCCGGGCGGGCCTGCGCGATCTCGCTGAACAGCGGCTCGCCCATGCGCATGGAGAGGTCGAAGTGCTCCCGCTTCATGCCGAACGTGCCGGCGATCCCGCAGCAGGAGTCCTCGATGTCCGGGATCACGAGCTCGGGGATGAGCCGCAGCAGCCTCAGCGGCGCCTCGCCGATGCCCTGCGCGCGCAGGTGGCACGGCGCATGGTACGCCACGCGCCTCGGGACGGGCCCGAGATCCACGTCGAGCTCCCCCTTCTCGTGCAGGTCCAGGAGCAGCTCGTGCACGTCAAGGGTCTTCGCGGCCACGGCCTCGGTGGCATCACCCGGCACGAGGTGCAGGTAGCCGTGCTTCACCATGAGCCCGCACGTGGCCGCGCTCGCCACCACGGTGCACCCGCCGTCCACGTACTCCTTGAGCGCCCCCACGTTCCACGCCGCGTCCTTGGCGACGGCGTCGCTGCTGCCGATGCTCACCAGCGCCGCGCCGCAGCAGCGCAGCGGCGGCACGTGGACCTGGAAGCCGTTGCGCTCCAGCACCTCGATCGTGGCCTGCCCCTCGGCGACGGGATCGTTATACATGGCATAGCAGCCCGCGTAGTAGACCACCTGCTTCGCCTCGGTGTCCAGTTCGTGCGCCGTCGTGCGCATGCCGCGATGGAATGGCGGCAGCACCCGCCGGCGGTCAACGCCCATGAAGGCCTCCATGGCCCACCGCACCGGCCGCAGCTGCAGCGCAACGTTCGAGATGGGGGCGAAGGCGCGGCCAAGCCTGCCCAGGTTGTCGGCCCTCGCCAGGGACTCGGCGCGCGGATCCTGCCCGCGTGCAGCGACGTACTCCGCCTTCGCCTGCTCGCAGACGGTGGCGATGTCCACCGCCGTCGGGCACTCCGTCATGCACAGCTTGCAGTCAACGCACAGGTCCATGATCCGCTTGAGCCGCTCGTCCGTCAGCGCCTCGGGACCGAGGTCGCCCAGCAGGATCTCGCGCACCAGATTCGCCTTCGCCCGTCCCGTCGCTTCCTCGGTGCCCAGCGTGCGCCACACCGGGCAGTAGTGCTGGCACGTACCGCACCCGTGGCACTTCTCCACAACCTCGCGCAGCCGCTCGTCGTCAAACCGCGTCTCCGTCACAGTGAGGCTGTAGTCCCGGCCTAGGCGCAGGTTGTCCGCCACGCCGCTGCCGTCGCCCACGATCTTGCCCGGGTTGAGGATCCCCTCCGGGTCGAAGATGCGCTTGATCTCAACAAACAGCTCGTAGGCATCGCCGAACATGCGCCCCAGGTACGGCGTGCGCGAAAGCCCGTCGCCGTGCTCCGCGGCGAGCGTGCCCTTCAGCGACGCCACCAGCTCGCAGGTCTCCCCGGCGATGTCCTCCATACGGCGCACGTCATCCGCCTCGCGCAGGTCCAGGATCGGCCGCACGTGCACGTTCCCGTTGCCCGCGTGCCCGATGATGGTGCCCCCCACGTCGTGCCGGGCGAGGATCTGCTCGAGGCCATCCACGAGCGCGGGCAGGCGCTCCGGCAGCACGGCCACGTCCTCGATGACCACGACGGCCTGCCGCGCCCCCGGCACGCGGTTCACTAGCGGGCCGGCGGCGCGCCGCAGCGCCCACAGGCGCTCGCGCTGCTCGTGGCCGAATGCCGATTCCATGCCCGTCGCGAGCCCCATGTCGCGCACAATCTGCCGCTCGCTCGCCTGCAGTCCGTCCATGACCTCCTGCGACTCGCCCGTGAACTCCACGAGCAGAGCCGCGGCGCAGTCCTCCGGCAGGAGGGGCCGCAGCTCGCGGTTCGTCTCACGCACGATCTGCACGAACGTCTCGTCGAGCAGCTCCACGCTGCTGGGGGCGAGCTCGAGGATCGGCGCGATTCCCCGGGCCGCGTCCACACGGGAGCGGAAGTACAGCAGCCCGGCCCCGACGGCCGGCGGCAGCGGCCGCACCTCCAGGCTCGCCTCCGTCACCAGCGCCAGCGTGCCCTCGGAGCCCACGATGAGCTTGCGCAGATCCACGTCGCCCCCGGCCAGCGTCTCCGGCAGATTGTAGCCGCTGCTGTTCTTGTTCACCTCGGGCCAGTTGGCGCGGATGGTGTCCCGGTGTGTGGTGAGCAGCCGCCTCACGGCCTCCGTGATCTCGCCCAGCGGACCGTCCGCCGAGACACCGGGCCCCCGCACCCGGGCGCTCTCGCCGCTCGCCAGCACGACGTCGAGCTCCGCAACGTAGTCCTTCGTGGCCCCGTACTTCACCGTGCGGGCGCCGCCGGCGTTGTTCGCAATCATGCCGCCGAGAGCGCAGAAGTCGGCGCTCGAGGGGTCCGGCGGGAAGAACAGGCCATACTCGGCGAGGGCCTTGTTGAGGCGGGTGAGGAAGATACCCGGCTGCACGCGCACCGTCTGGCTCACCGGGTCCAGGCTCACGATGCGGTTCATGTAGCGGGCGAGGTCCACGATGATGCCGGAGCCGACGGTCTGCCCGGACAGGCCCGAGCCCCCGCCGCGTGCCGTCAGCGGGATGCCCTTGTCGGCCGCGTAGGCCACGAGCTTGGCGACATCTTCCCCGTCCCTGGGCGCCACGACGCCCAGGGGTCTGATGCGATAGATGCAGGCGGCCGTGCTGTAGATTGCCCGGCTGAAGTCGTCGAACAGCACGTCGCCGCCCAGCACGTCGCCCAGATCCGCGGCTACTCCCTCCGCCTGGATGTCGCCGGTCTTCACGGCCATGGTCAGGGTCCGGATCGCGCCATCGCCCAGAGGATTCTACCCCATCAGGAGGCAACCTGCAGTTGCGCCGCCCGTACGCCCCTGCGGCGCGGGAGCCGTGCATGCGTTTCGAGACCGACGCCGTCCACAGGGATACCGGCGCCCGCACCGGCAGGCTCTACACGGCCCACGGCGTTCTGAAGACGCCGGCGTTCATCGTGTCGGCGAGTCATGCGACCGTCCGCGCCTGCCTGCCCGACGAGGTCGCCGCGGCCGGCGTGCAGATCGTCGCCGCGAATGCCTACCATCTGCTTCTGCGCCCCGGACCTCAGACAATCGCCGCCCACGGGGGCATCCACAAGTTCATGAACTGGCGCCGGCCCATGCTGACGGACAGCGGCGGCTTCCAGGTGTTCAGCCTCGGCGCGCGGCGCACCATCTCCGAGCGCGGCGTCACCTTCTGCTCGCACATCGACGGGCGCGAGTACAAGCTGACGCCGGAGCGGTCCGTCGAGATCCAGAACGCGCTCGGCGCCGACATCGCCATGGCCTTCGACGAGTGCTGCCCGTACCCCTGCGAGCGCAGCTATGCCGAACACTCCATGGAGCTGACGCTGCGCTGGGCGGAGCGCAGCAGGGCGGCGCATGACAATGCGCACCAGGCGCTGTTCGGCATCGTGCAGGGAAGCGTGATGCATGATCTGAGGAAGCGCAGCGCCGAGGCGACCGTCCGGATCGGCTTCGACGGCTACGCCCTCGGCGGGCTGTCGGTGGGCGAGCCGAGAGACGAGATGCTCGGGGTCCTGGCCCACACCGTGCCGCTGCTGCCGGAGCATCAGCCGCGGTATGTCATGGGAGTCGGGCTCCCGGGCGATATCCTCGAGTGCCTCCCGTACGGCGTCGATCTATTCGACTGCGTCGTGCCGACGAAGAACGCCCGCCACGGCTCCCTGTTCACCAGCGCCGGCGTGCTGCGCATCAAGAACGCCCGGTACAAGCAGGACACGGGCCCGCTGGACGAGCGCTGCGACTGCTCCACGTGCGCCCGCTACAGCCGCGCCTACCTCCGATATCTGTTCATCGCCGGCGAGGCCCTCGCGCTGCGCCTGGCCACCATCCACAACCTCCGCTACTACTCCCGCCTCATGGAACGCGCCCGGGAGGCCATCAAGGACGGATCGCTGATGCGCCTGCGTCGGGAGCTGGCCGCGCCCGAGGATGCCGCGTAGGCCGGGCGGCGGCTATGACTGGTACACGGCCTCCGTGATCTCCACCAGCTCGCAGAAGGAGTCCGCCTCCAGGCTCGCACCGCCCACGAGGCCGCCGTCGATCTCGTGCTGCTCCATGAGGCCCTTGACGTTCCCCGGCTTCACGCTCCCCCCGTACAGGATCCGCATGGACGTGGCCGCCTCGGTGTCCAGCAGCTCCGCCACCGTGAGGCGGATGAGGCCAATGACGCGGTTCGCCTCCTCGTCCGCGCACGTCTCCCCGGTGCCGATCGCCCACACGGGCTCGTAGGCGATCGCGAGGGACGTGACCTGCTCGGGCGTAAGGCCCTCCAGCGCGGCCGCCACCTGCTCGCGCACCACGAGGTCCGTGTTCCCCGCCTGGCGCTCGTCCAGCGTCTCGCCGCAGCAGATGATCGGGAGCAGGCCCCCGGCCAGAGCGGCCCTCGCCTTCACGTTGACGCTCTCGTCGCCGTCGCCGAACAGCCGCTGCAGCTCCTCCGTCATGTCGGGCTCCGGGACGCCGAAGCGCCCGCGCCGCTCGGAGTGGCCCACGATGGCGTAGCGGCACCCGACGCTCACCAGCATGGGGGCCGAGACCTCCCCCGTGTACGCCCCCGAGTCCTTCCAGTACACGTTCTGTCCGCCCAGCTCCACGTTGGACCCCTCAACGATGCCCCCCACGGCCTCGAGCGCCACGAAGGGAGGACACAGCAGCATATCCACCTCGCTCACGCTCCCGACGCGGTCCACAACAGCCTGCGCGAGCTCGCCCGCCGCGGGCAGCGTCTTGTTCATCTTCCAGTTACCGGCCATCATGGGTCTGCGCACCTGGGATCACTCCTCAGTGTGGGGGCCGCCTGGCCCGCGTCATACACGAACCTCGCACTCGACTCGCCCACATCGGGCCGCACGGGGCGCCACCGACCACTGCATTTCTTGTGACAAGACCCCTCTGAGTTGACCGGGCCAAAGTGCCCCGGATCGCCTCCGTTTACGGCGCAACGCGCGCCAAGAAACCCCCGCACAGCCCGCAGAAGCACGATTTTCGCCGATCGTATGACACACCCCCCTTTAGTTGACCATATATAATGGAGGGGGACGAAAATCGGACACTTCCCAACCGCCCCGTGTAGCGGCGCAGCATCCCGGCCCCGGCACTTTTTTTCCGCCGTGCCTCCCACCGCGTGGCGCGCACTTCCCGGCCCGCGAGCCTCCGCGCCACGAGACGATACGGAGGACACAGAGAATGCACACTCACACCCAATTGTACGCCACCTCACAAAACCAGCCCCACACAACCTCCACACCTCACACACCTCACTCCCCACATTGCCCGCACAGCCCTCCAGAGCGCCAAAGTGAGGTGTGTGAGGTGTGTGAGGGTAATAACGCACAACGGCCAATAGAGCTAAGCTATAGCATATATACCAACCCAGACGGTAGATATCAGTCCCTCGCACTCCATCCTGAACGTTCGGGCACAATGCAGCCTATGCATCATCCAGCACGGCCACGCCCGGCAGTTCCTTGCCCTCGAGGAACTCCAGCGACGCGCCGCCGCCCGTGGACACGTGGCTCATGTCGTCGTCGAAGCCCATCTGTGACACGGCAGCGGCCGAATCGCCGCCGCCCACCACCGTGAAGGCGTCGGCCTCCGCCATGGCCTCGGCGATGGCGCGCGTGCCCCAGGCGAAGGGCGCCATCTCGAACACCCCGACCGGGCCGTTCCAGAAGACGGTCGCGGCGCCGCCGACGATGTCGGCGTAGGCCTCCTTGGTCTCGGGGCCGATGTCCAGCCCCATCCAGCCGGCCGGGATGGCGTCGGCGCTCACGGTCTGCGTCGCGGCGCTCTCGCTGAACGCCTCGGCCACGACGAAATCGGTGGGCAGCGCGAGGTCGGTGGCGCTGGCTTCGGCGAGTTGGAGCACCTCCTGCGCCGCCTCGAGGCTGCCCTCCTCGAGCAGCGACGTGCCGATCTCCTTGCCCTGGGCCTTGAGGAACGCATACGCCATGCCGCCGCCGATGAGCAGCGTCGCCACCTTCCCGAGCATGCTCTTGATGACGCCGATCTTGTCGGCCACCTTGGCGCCGCCCAGTATGGTGACGAAGCCCTCGGGTGGTGCCTCGAGGAGCCGGCCGAGCATCTCGAGCTCCTTCTCCACCAGCAGCCCGGCGACGGCCGGCCGCCGGCGCTCGGCGGCGCCCACGGTCGAGGCATGTGCCCGGTGGCAGGAGCCGAAGGCGTCGCTGACATAGTTCTCGCCCAGCGCCGCGAGGCGATCGCCGAAGTCGGGGTCGTTGGCCTCTTCGCCGGCGTGGAACCGCGTGTTCTCCAGCAGCACGATGCCGCCGCTGGGGCACTGGACAACGGCCTCGAGCGCCGGCTCGCCGACACAGTCGTCGGCAAACACGACCTGTGGCCCATCGAGGAGCTGCCCGAGGCGCTGCCCCACCGGCGCCAGGCTCATCTCGGGCACGCGCTGCCCCTTGGGCCGCCCCAGATGCGACATCAGGATGGGCAGAGCGCCCTGCTTGAGCAGCTGCCGGATGGTGGGCAGGCTGGCGTTGATGCGCGTGTCGTCCGTGATGCGCTGCTCGTCGTCCAGCGGCACGTTGAAGTCCACGCGCGTGAGCACGCGCTTGCCCACGAAGTCCACGTCCCGGATGGTCTTCTTGCTCATGTCATGCCCTCCTCCCGCAGGGCGCGGCGGCCACTGGAGGCAAGCTGCCCGCGCCACACAGGGCTGCCTGGGCCAGACCGGGCCGTCGCTCTCAGACGCCCTTCTCGGCCATGGCGACGACCAGGTCGGCCATGCGACAGGAGTAGCCCCACTCGTTGTCGTACCAGGAGACCACCTTGGCCAGATTCCCGCCCTCCGCGGGCATGACCGACGTCAGTGCCGCGTCCAGGATGCTGGAGCGGCAGTCGCCCTTGTAGTCCACGGACACGAGGGGCTGCTCCTCGTAGCCCAGAATGCCGTTGAGCGCCCCCTCCGAGGCAGCCTTCATGGCGCCATTGATCTCGTCGGCCGTCACGCTCTTGCCCAGCGTGCACGTGAGATCGACCACGGACACCGTGGGCGTCGGGACGCGGACGGCAAAGCCGTCCAGCTTGCCCATGAGGTCGGGGATGACGAGTCCGATGGCCCGGGCCGCGCCCGTGGTGGTCGGGATCATGCTCAGGGCCGCGGCGCGCATGCGCCGGTAGTCCTTATGCGGCAGATCCAGGACCTTCTGGCCGCTCGTGTAGGCGTGGATTGTCGTCATGAGCCCGCACTCGATGCCGAACGTGTCGTGGAGCACCTTCGCCACCGGAGCCAGGCAGTTGGTGGTGCAGGAAGCGTTGGAGACGAGATTGTGCTCGCTCGGATCGTACACGTCGTCGTTCACGCCGAGCACGACGGTGCAGTCCACATCATCGGCGCTGCTGCCGGGCGCGGACAGGACGACTTTCTTGGCGCCCCCCGCCAGGTGCGCGCTCATCCCGTCGCGGTCGCGGAACACGCCCGTGGACTCCAGCACGATCTCAACGCCGAGGGCCTCCCACGGCAGCGCGCTGGGATCGGGCTCCGCGAAGCTCTTGACCTCGTTGCCGTCGATGATGATCGTCCCATGCTCCACGTCCCCACCGTCGGCCTTGACCGTCCCCGACTCCCCCACCTCGACGGTGCCCTCGTGGCGACCGTAGTTGGAGTCGTACCGGAACAGGTGCGCCAGCGTCTCGTCGTCCGTGAGGTCGTTGACGGCGACAACCTCCACGGCGTCGGTCTGGAGGTTGAAGATCGCCTTGAGTACCTGACGTCCGATGCGTCCGAAGCCATTGATGCCTACGCGTACGGCCATTGCTCTTGGCTCCCTTCGTTGGCGTCAACAATGCCACCGGATGTGTATCCGGATGGGTCCCTCGTTCTGCATCCGCGGTCCCCGAGGGGATCTGGAGACTTCCCGCCTGCGAGGCGTGGCACCTCCCTGGCAGGCCGCCGGGGCGCCTCGGGCCGGCGGGGCCGCCCGCGGACACGCAAATTGGCTCCTGCGTGGCATCACGAGGAGCCAATCGGTACACTGCGCCCGTTGTCTGCCGCGTCAGCTCTCAGCCAGCTCACAGCGGACGAGGCTGCCGCAAGTCCCTGTTAGTCGCCCGGGGGCGCCGGAAGATCCGCGTCCTCGGCCGGAGCGGGCATCGCGCCGGGGCCTTCATCACCGAACGGCTCGTCCGGTGGCTCGATGCCGCCTGGGCCCGCCTCGCTCGGTGGCTCCTCGACCCCCGGCCCGGGCCCCAGCGGGGCCTCATCGCCGCCGACGTCGGGCGAGATGTCGTCGCCCACCGTCGGGGCGTCGCCCGTGGTCTTCTTCCCATAGAACAGATACCACGCCAGGAACACGATCGCGATCACGACAATCAGCACGACTACCGTTACGACCGGACTGATCTCCCGCTTCACGGTCTGTCTCCCTCCTATCGCAGGCCCTACCAGGGCCGCACGCGCAGGAGCCCGATAGAACACCTTGCCGGGCATTCTACCGCCGCACACGCCGGAAGTCAAGGACGCGACGGCCTGGGGATCCGCAGCCGCAAGGAGAGGCGCTGCCGTCGGCGAAGGAGAGACGGTGAGGGCTCAAGCCGAGGTAGTACTGGCCACAGAGTGACAAGGAGCGACTGTGCTGCCACGCGCGAGGCTGACGGCGAGCCCGCCGTCGGATGGGTCCAGCGCGGCACCAACGCGTGAGAACGACGGCCTCCGTCTACCGCTCTCAGAGACGCCGGTGTTCGTTGTCGGCGACATCTAGCGCCCACGACAAACTCGCGGCCTGCCCGTGTCAACCAGATCCCGCATTGGCGAGGTAGTAGTAGGTAGGGGTGCACACCCGCAATCGCGGGAGAGTGACGGCGCGATGGAGCAGGCGGAGCGTGCGCTGATGAGCCGGGCTCGCGAGGGCGGTGCTGATGCTGTCGGTGAGCCCGGGCTCGTGGCGCGGGCGCAGAACGGCGACACGGAAGCCTTCGACGCTCTCGTGGCGCGCCATCTCGGGCGAGTGTACCGACTCGCGTATCGCTTCTGCTGGAATCACGACGACGCGGATGACATCACTCAGGACACCTTCGTGCGGGCCTTCAAGTACCTGCGCCGACTGAGAGCCGGCGCCGAGTTCGCCCCATGGCTCCATCGCATCGCCGTGAACCGGTGCCTATCCCACCGGGCCCGCCGCCAGCGCGCGGCGGAGGCGGAGCCCCAGGCCGCGCCTCCCGTGCGCCTCTATGACGATCCCGAGACGCTCGCCGAGACAAGCGCCGCAAGGTCGCGCGTGCGCGAGGAGATCCGGCAACTGCCGAAGCGGCAGCGGGCGGCCATGGTGCTCTTCGAGCTGGAGGGCTGCACTGTGGAAGAGACCGCGCAGGCCATGGGCTGCTCGGCCGGCACGGTGAAGCGGCACCTGCACCGGGCCAGGGTGGCGCTCCGCGAGCGGCTCATGGACCTCCTGGCGGACGCAAGTGACGAGGGGTGTTGAGCGTGGACTGCAAGACGGCTGAACGCATGATGACCTCGCTGGCGGATAGAGAGCCGCCGGGCGATGAAGCTGAGCGCCTGCGCGAGCACGTGCGCGCCTGTGGGTCGTGCAATGCCCGCCACCGTCAGCTCAGTGGGCTGTCAGAGCTGGTCGGGGCGCTCGAAGTCCCTGACCCGGGCGAGGCATACTGGCGGCACGTGGCGGTGGCCATTGGCGGTCGCGTTCGGGAGGAGCAGGGCGCGGGCCCGCTGTGGGCCCTGCGCCAGTGGGCATCAGGAGTCATGACCGCGCGCCGGGCGGTGGCAGCGGGAGGAGCGCTGTTGGCAGTCTTGCTGTGCATTGTCGTGCTCAACGTGACTCGGCAGGACGTGGTGGCCGACACGCTGGAGGCAATGGCCAAAGTCAAGGCGGCCCACGTGATGGTCAACGGCCAGCGGATCTGGCTCTCCAGAGAGCACGGCGTCCGGCGGGACACGAAGGATGGCTTCGTCATCTACACGGCCGAGGGCACCTGGGTGTACGATCGCGAGCAGAACAAGATGGTGGTGTCCGACCCGGCGCCGGCCGGCACCAGGAAGCGGCTCATGGCCCTGCCCGGCGCCATCTGGCTCGAACGGCTGAGCCAGGAACACTCCCCCTACAAGTACACGGTGTCCAACGACTCCTTCGACGATAGGCCCGCCAAGCGCATCGACGTCGAGCCGGGCCCGGATGGCCTGGCAGCTACCCTCTGGATCGATAGGGACTGCATGCGTGTGGTGGCACTGCGCGAGTGGCGCATGGCCCGAGGCGCCAGGGAGGCTACCGGCCCCACGGCGCGGGTGGATTACCGTGCGCGGGTTGACCGGGAGGTGATCGTTCCGGACCCGCCGGAGGGCGTGGTGGTTGAGGATCGTCGCGCCGACGCGTCGCGTCGCGCAAGCGCCCCGGCCGCTGCCGGCAAGGCCCAGATCACGGGCACTGTTACGGATGACCGGGGCTGGCCGATCGCAGGAGCGCGTGTCGAGGCCCGAGCCACGGGGGTCGCCAGCCGGCACGAAGCGGAGGCCCGCACCGACGCTGCAGGCAGCTTCGCGATCCATGGGCTTCCACCGGGAGAGTACCGCACGGAGGTGCGGGCCCCGGGCCACTCGTACCGGAGCCGGAGCCTGAGGCTTGGAGCGAGCACGGTACGCCGGCTCGACGTGCATCTGACGCGGAGGTCGTCGGTTAGCGGCAGGATCGTGCAGGAGTCTGGCGAGCCACTGGCCGACACGGACGTCGTTCTGTCCCTGGTTGGGCCGGGGGGCCATCAGGTCGGCGCCCGTGCGCGCACTGGGGCGGACGGCGCCTATACCGCGCTTAGCCTGGGCACAGGCGTATACGGTGTGGTGGTGAAGGCGCCCGGATACGCCAGGACAGAGCGTGTGACGATCATGCTGGCGCCCGGCCGGCGGGTCACCGGCGTGAACTTCGTCGTGCGGGAGCCCTCCGGCAGCATCGCCGGGGTCGTGTATCAGGCCGACGGGAAGACTCCCGAGGCCGACGCAGTGGTGTGGATCCGAGGTGCGGAGCGAGAGCCGGGGGGGCGCGATGTCGCTCCCCTGGAGCACGGCCCGATCAGTGCGCGTCCGCCATGGCTGGACTACACCCGCCGTCCACCGCACGTCACGACAGGCCGGGGCGGGACCTTCGTGTTGGAGGACGTCGCCGAGGGGATGTACTGGGTGTACGCCTACGCGCCGGGGGCACGCACGTGTGTCGCCGATGAGCACGCGGCGGTGGGCCGCTCCGAGCATGTTACGGGAGTCAACATCGTGTTGGCGCCACCGCTGTCCATCCGCGGGACCATCTACGCTGCGGACGGGCAGCCACTGGCCGATGCAGAGGTCGAAGCGAAGTTGACCGAGCGGCGCGGCAACGGCCGCGGTAGCCGCTCCATGACCATCGCCACAGACGAGCGTGGCCGGTACTCGATCGAGCCGCTGCAGCCAGGGGACTACGAGCTGGAGCTTCGACCCGACGGGGCGGCGCGCGCCACTCAGGCCGTGGAGGTCGCCGACGGGCAGCGCGCGAGCGTGGCGGACTTCCGACTCGCGAAGGGACCGACACTGGCGGTGCTCATCGTCGGTCCGGATGGTCAGCCCTCTGCCGATGTGCCGGCGCGCTTGTGGAAGGAGCCCACACGACCGAGGGCCTCGTTCCCTGAGAGGATCGGCACACAGGCGACAGACGGCGAGGGCCGGGTGCGCTTCGAGCACTTGCCCGAGGGTACGTACTGGGTCACGGCGGCATCGCCCACAGCGGCGCCCGCGCGCGGAGGGCCCGTAGCCGTCAGTGCAGATCGGCCGGACTCCGAACTGCGCATCGATCTCCCTGAAGGCGCCACCATCAATGGGCGCCTTGTGGACCAGTATGGCAACCTGGTGCCCGGGGCCGAGGTGCGAGCTCAGTGGAGCGCCCCGCGCCCGGGGCCAAAGATGACTACAACGCTGTACTTGACGGCCGATGAGCAGGGGCGATTTGTGGTGCGGCATGCGGCTTTGGGCCATTGGTCCTTCTGGGCGAAGGCGCCAGGGCACGTGACCGAGTACAGGTCCTTCCACGTGAGCAACGAGGGCGAGCATGACGTTGAGGTGGTGCCGGTCAAGGCATGGTCGGGGAGGCTCGAGGCGCAAATCTGTATGCCCGATGGCAAGACGCCCGTGGCCGATACCGACTTCGCCTTGTACCTGTTCGCCGATCATCGCGGCACGCAGTGGCGGCAGGGGGTCGAGGACATCCGCACCGATGCCGAGGGTCGGTTCTCAGTGCCGGTGGACACGGGGATCCATGCCGTGACGTTCGCAGCGAAGGACCTCAGCCCGACGAGGATAGACATCGAGCCGTCGGATCGCCAGGCGTTGCGGCTCACCGTCACGCTGCCGCCAGTGAGCGGGATACGGGGCAGGTTCCAACCCGCTGACGCCGAGATCCCCGCCGACGGCCTCTACGTATTCGCCGTGGGCCCCGGCGGGCGGGTGCGCCTGCCGGATGAGGAGGAGCCCGGCCCCAACCCGGGCGGCGGCTATGCCAAGGTCACGCCGGGGCAGCGCGAGTGGGAGATCGTCGGCCTGGCGCCGGGGGAGCACGAGCTGTTCACCTATGCCGAAGGCTTCGCGCCGTCGGTGCCTCTGAAGGTGCAGGTCACTGAAGGCCAGATGGCCCAAGCCGATGTGCCGCTGCCGCCGTCGCCGGGGGCCGTCTCTGGGCGCGTGGTCACGGCCGATGGCGTGGCACTGCAACACGTGTCGGTGTCCGCACGCACAAGCGGAGGCCGCATCGCCGGTGTCCTCCCATCGGCCCGCACAGATGAGCAAGGCAGGTACCGGATCGATGGCCTCACGCCGGGCCCGGTGCGCATCCAGATCAGCATAGCGTCACCGGTACTTCGCTACGCCAGGCCACCGGAGGCGAGCACGATGGTCGTCTCGGACCAGACCACCCAGAGCACCGACATAGAAATGCACGTGGGCGGCGAGGTGCGGGGCACTGTCAAACGACGCGATGGCAAGCCGCTGCGGGGCAGGTACAGCGCCAGTCTGAGGAATGGGCCAGCATTCGCGGGGCACGGCGTGAGGTCGGACGGGCTGTTGGTGGTTGAGCACGTCTACCCCGGCACGTATGACCTACACCTTCAGCGCTACGAGTGGGGGGAGTCCAAGCTCATCGCCAAGCGCGAGGGCATCACCGTCGCGGACGAGGAGACGGTGGCGGGCATCGAGTTCGTCATCGACGAGTAGCCGGGCGCGCACGCGCCAGCGGGACGGGGCCCATGCGCCTTCGGCCTGG
>JASFTE010000016.1:0-19438 GCA_050114035.1 Armatimonadota bacterium
CTAATCGTTCCATTCAGCCCTTGACATTGTCTCCAGTCCGTGCTATTATATTCCACAACTGGGAAGAATATACCTCCGGTTATAGGGAGACGAATTCTCCCAGAGAGATAGCAGTATTCCCAGACCATGGATAGATTTCTGCTGAATAGTGTTGGGCGAGGGAGTGGTGATGCGGTTGGACATTGATCCGCTGGAGCCGATGTTCCCTATTGGCGTAGCAGCTAGGCTCACCGGGCTCTCTCACAAGCAACTCAGGGAACTTGACGCAAGAGAGATCGTCAACCCACGCCGAACTGAGTACGGGCACAGGCTATACTCGCTGGACCAACTCAACCGGCTGAAGTACGTGTCCTATCTGGTTGAGAGCCGCAAAGTGAACCCCAACGGGGTGGGAGTCGTGTTGGAGCTTATGGAGAGGCTGCCGCAGGACGAGCGGGGCCGCATTCTCGAGGAAGCGGCATCAGCCGTCCCTCAGGAGGCCGTCCTGGACATGTCGCGGGTGGTTGGGACGGCCTCGCCCGACAACACGCCGCCATCAGTGGGGCCGAGGGGCGACGAATCGCCATCCGAGGCCCCACACTGACGCAGCCGGGCAACTGCCGGGTATTGCTCGGTGTCACGCCGTGTCTCGACGTGTTGAGACAGTAGTTTCCCCCACAGGGGAGGGGCCTTTCCCACCAGCGGGAACCAGGTTGGCGTGTAGCGGCATATGGCTGGCCGTGTGACGGGTAGATAGCCTGGATGGCCACCGGTAACAGGCCACAGACAGCGGGCCAGACTGTGGTGGCACTGACTGCGGGAATAGTAGCAACACAGCCGCTGAGGCATCGCCGCCCAGCGAAGTTCGTCAGGGATGGTGACTATGGAACAGGAGTGCAAGAACGGCTTCCGGTTCACACCGACAGTGATAGGCAGTATGCCATACGTCGATGCGGCCGAGGCAGTGGCGATGGTGCTGTCGGAACTCCCGGACGCCCCGGCGTGGCCGCAGCTACCCCGGCGCAGCCCCCTGGAGCAGATGTATGTCCAGTACTCGGAGGGGATGCCGTGTGTCGATGTCGACGAGGAGGAGGGACAGATCCAGTTCCGACAGGACGATGAGTACGTCGAGGAACTGGCTGGGTTCTACGAGTCGTACCTGGCGGGCGAGTGGGATGCATTCGCCATCTCACCGGAGTACGCACCAGGCCTGTGGGAGATGCTCAGGCGATTGGACGAGCCGGACAATGGGGACTGCCTGTACGTCAAAGGGCAGGTCACGGGGCCGGTGAGCTTCGCGCTCAGCGTAACCGACGATGATGATCAGGCCGTGATGCACGACCCGCAGCTCGCCGACGTGGCGACGAAGGCGCTGGCAGCGAAGGCGCGCTGGCAGGTACGCGAGCTCAAGGAGACCGGCCGAGAGGTCATTCTGTTCTTCGACGAACCGTATCTGGCCGCGTTCGGCTCGGGATTTGTGTCCCTGTCGCGCGAGCAGGTCGTGGCCATGCTGGAGGAGGTCATCGCGGCTGCGGCCGACGAGGGGGCCATCGTCGGGGTGCACTGCTGCGCGAACACGGACTGGTCCCTCCTGATGGCGACGTCGGCAGACATCATCAACTTCGATGCGTACGGATACATGGAGGGCATGACGCTGTACCCGCGTCAGCTTACGGAGTTCCTGGAGCGTGGCGGAATACTGGCGTGGGGCGTGGTGCCGAGTTCGGATGAGGTGCTCGGCGATGACGCGGAGGCCGCTGCGGACCGGTTCGTGGATGGTATTGACCAGTTGGCACGCCGCGGCGTCCCGCGGGAGCTCCTGCTGCGGTCGGCGCTCATCACGCCCAGCTGCGGAGCAGGGACGCTCTCGCCAGACGCGGCGACGGCCATGGTGACAGCGACTCGCGAGACCGGTGCTGAGCTGCGGGACAGGTTTGGCTAGGGCCACCTCGTCGTCCGCGACGCCGCCGCCCCCTGTAGCGCAAAGCCCGCGCACGAGTACGGCGATCACTGGCTTCGGTTCGTGTGCTGCGCGGATGTCTTGGCACTCGCGAAACGAGACGAGAGGAATTGAGGTAAGCACGTGAAGCTGCCTGAGCTGTTGGACATAGCGGAAACGGGAGCAAAGCTCCTCATCGAGGAAGCGCGCGTGACTGCACGACAGGCCGAGGAGTCTCTGCCGGCCGCGCAGCAGGTGGGCTTCCCGGGAACAGCCTACGGGCTGCCGCTGGCCTACGCCATGCTGGGCGCAGAGGAGGTCACAGTCAACCGCCTGAGCAGCCTGATAGACGACATCGAGGCGCTCATCGCAGGAGAAGACCGCTGGCGCGATGCGGAGCCCGAGGAGGTCACGCGACTCGGCGTGGGGGCCGCGGTCGCCCAGGAGCTTTCCGCGTGCCTTACGCATGCGCTCAAGGGAGAATCGCCCGACGGGTGGATCGGGTTCATACCCGACGACCTGCTCCGGGCGCTCGGCGTCCAACTGGTGGACGGCCGGATCGCGGGATTTGTGGTCTTGTATGGGGTGGCTGCCGACGCGGGCACGACTGCTGAGATGGTACAGCAGGCGCAACAGCGCCGCATGATCGTCGCCCTGGGGGGCGCGCGGGACAGCGACACCGGCCTCGTCCACCTCCGAGAGCAGGGCATTGAGCCCAGTGTGGACACGTTCGTCGTGCCGATAGCGCCCGATCCATCTGCCATCGCATTCGCGCTGAACTTCATGGTACGCGCCTCGCTCATCTACGGGCGCGGCGCCAAGGGGGATCTGGCCGGGAACCTGGCGTACTGCCGCGAGCGTGTGCCTGCCTGTGCAGTGGCTTTGGGGGAGCTGTCGCCGCAGGCCGTGGCCTTGGCGGTCAGCGCAATGGCCTTCGGCGTTCCCATCGTGACGGACCAAGAGATCCCCACGATCCCGGAGCTCTCCAGTGGGCCAGGCCCGGCGCTGTCGCACGTGGACGATCCGGGGAGCATGGTCCAGGCGGCCGCCGAAGCTCGCGGTATCCGCGTTCAGGTAGCCGAGCTGGATGTGCCGGTCCTCTTCGGGCCAGCGTTTGAGGGCGAGCGCATCAGGAAAGAGCAGCTCCATGTGCAGTTCGGCAGCAAGTACTCAGAAGCATTCGAGCACCTGTATGCGGCGGAGATGGATGATGTCGAAGACGCCCAGGTGCGTGTGATCGGGCCTGACATCGACTCGGTCGAGCCAGGTGCAGCGATGCCGTTGGGCGTCGTTGTGCGGGTCGCAGGCCGGAAGATGCAGCGAACGTACGAACCCGTTCTGGAGAGACACATCCATGCCTTCCTCAATTACGCCTCGGGGCTCATGCACATCGGGCAACGCGAGATGTGCTGGGTCCGAATCAGCGACGCTGCGTATGAGCGCGGACTTCGGCTGCGGCACATTGGTGTCATTCTGCACGCTATGATGCACGAGTCGTTCCCCGAATTCGTGGACCGTGTCGCCGTTGATGTCATCACCGATCCCGAACACATGGAACGACCTCTGCAGCGCGCGCGGGAGTCGTACGCTGAGCGGGATGCGCGCATGGCCGAGATGAGCGATGAGAGCGTGGACACGTTCTATTCCTGCGCCCTGTGCCAGTCTTTCGCGCCCAATCACATATGCATCGTGAAGCCGGAGCGCATGGGACTGTGCGGCGCTTACACGTGGCTGGACGCCAGAGTGTCACACGAGATGGACGCAACGGGACCCAACCAGCCGGTCCCCAAGGGCGAATGCTTGGACGAACGGCACGGAGAGTGGGCTGGTGTGAACGAATTCGTGCACGACGCCTCGAACAAGACGCTGGACCGATTCCAGGCCTACTCCATGATGCAGCACCCGGAGACTAGCTGTGGTTGCTTCGAGTGCATTGTGGCCGTCGTGCCGGAGGCCAACGGGATCATGGTCGTGCACCGCGAGTACATGGACATGACGCCGGTAGGGATGACCTTCAGTACTTTGGCGGGCTCAGTCGGAGGCGGCGTGCAGACGCCGGGATTCATGGGCGTAGCACGCCGATACGTGCTCAGCCGCAAGTTCGTCCGTGGGGACGGCGGCCTGCAGCGCCTGGTGTGGATGCCGACCGAGCTAAAGGACGCATTGGGAGAAGAGCTGCGGCAGCGCGCTGAGGAAGAGGGCGTGGCTGATCTCATCGACCGCATTGCCGACGAGACCGTGGCTACGGATTTGGACGGTCTGATGGAGCATCTGCGACAGGTTGACCACCCGGCGCTGTCGATGCCGGCACTACTGTGAGAGGGCCCGATACAGAGAGGACGCGTCAATCTTGACCGGTCTGGAGATCTACGAACTGCTACCCAAGACCAATTGCCGCGACTGTGAGCAGCCGACATGCCTGGCCTTCGCAATCGCGCTGGCGGCCAAGCAGGCGGAGGCCGAGGCCTGTCCGCACTTGTCGGCCGAGGCCAAGGCGGCTCTGCTTGAGTCGTCGCTGCCGCCGGTGCGGCGCGTCGCCTTCGGACCAACCGGGGCACAGAGGGAATTGGGCGGCGAGACGGTGCTCTTTCGGCACGAGAAGAAGTTCGTTCAGCCGACCGTCGTCGCCGTGGCTGTGCCCGCGAGCCTGCCGGCAGAGGAGCTCAGGCGGCGGCTGCAGCGCATCACCGCGCTGCGATTCGAGCGTGTTGGGGAGCAGATAGGCGTAGGGGCCGTTGCCTTGATGTGTGACAGGGACATGGAGCCGGAGGGGGTAGCCCGGGGCCTGCGAGCGGTGCAGGACGAGGACGGGCTGCCGCTGATCATCCGATGCGAGGACCCGGCAGCTCTGCGGCCCTCTGAGTCAGAGCTGAGCCGCTTGCGGCCACTGCTGTGGGGGGCGACGGAGCGCACGTTGCAGGGGTTCCTGGGCATCCACGAGCGCACCGGTGCGCCCCTCGTGCTGGAAGCAGCGGATGCCGACTCTCTCGCAGCACTGTCCACAGAGGCAACCGGGGCCGGCTGCGACGCTGTGGTCCTGGCCGCGGGAGCGGACGGTACGGAGAGCCTGGTGTGTTCCCTGACGACGCTGCGGCGCGAGGCCGTCGAGGGGCAGAACCGCGCCGTCGGCTTCCCCTTACTCGTACACGTGCGAGGCTCCGCGCCGGAGGCGACCATGCCGGCTGTCGCCGCAGCGTGCCGCTACGCGGGGGTGGTCGTCGTCGAGACAGACGACCCGGCAGCCATTCTCCCCCTGGCCACGGCCGTGCAGAGCATCTACGCGGACCCACAGGCACCTGCTACAGTGGAGCCCGGCCTGTACGAAGTCGGCGGGCCGGACCGATCCTCGCCGCTCTTGGTCACAACGAACTTCGCACTCACTTTCTACAGCGTCCAGCCCGAGGTGGAATCGGCCCGCGTACCCGCGTGGCTGCTGGTCACGGACTCGGACGGCCAGTCGGTGCTCACGGCGTGGGCGGCGGATCGGTTCAACGGCACGATCATTGCCCAGGCCCTCAAGCAGACCGATGCCGAGGCCAAGGTGGACACCCGAGAGATCATCATCCCCGGCCAGGTCGCCGTGATTCAGGGCGACGTTGAGGACGAGACAGGCTGGAAGGTGGTCGTGGGCCCACGAGAGGCCAGCGGGATTCCGGCTTTCTTGCGTTCTCTGGCCACGGCGGGAGTTGAGAGCGTGGTGGCCGCCGAGTGAGCAACTCGGAGCAGTGCCAGGTCCGCGTCCAGCCGGGGGGACACGCATTCGACGCCCCCCGCGGCAGCAACCTGCTGGCCCAGCTCTGGCAGCACGGCATCTTCGTCTTCAACGCCTGCGGTGGGCAGGGGGCGTGCGGCCGCTGTCGCGTGCTGGTGGCCGACCCGCACGAGCCGCGAGCGCACACCCAGCCAGTGCTCGCCTGTCAGTGCAGCATTGAGCACAACGTTGACGTAGCCATTCCACCGGAGTCATTGGCCGGGCCCGTTTGGGTCGAGACAGACGACCGCGCACTGGCGGCCGTAGCCGAACAGGTGCTTGCCGGGCCGAAGCCGGTCGAAGTGGCGACTGCCCGGCTGCAGGAGCCATCTGCGGGCAACAACGTGAGCGATCTGGAGCGCCTCGCGCGCGCCGCCCAGGAGTGCTGTGAGGGGTGCTCGGTGACCGCCGCGCCGGCAGTGATCCGAACATTGCCCGAGACCCTGCGCGGCAATGGATGGCAGATGCGCGCTACGCTGCTGCGCGTCTCACCGGATGAGGCTCGGGTGATCGACGTGAGGGCCGGCGACGGCGGTGGTCCCTGGGGTGTGGCGCTGGACGTGGGAACGACAAGTATGGCGGCGTGCCTGGTGGACCTGCCGTCGGGCGGCGTACTGGGAGCGATGGGGGTGCTGAACCCACAGGCGGGCTATGGTCCCGACGTGATCGCACGCATCATTGCGGCTGACAGGGGCGATGGCCCCGCCCAGAGACGGCTGGCAGTCGCGGCCGTGAACGGGCTCATCGAGGGCCTCACGCGCCGGAACGGCGGCTCGCCCGGCGATGTGGTGCTGCTCTCGGTGGCGGGCAATCCGACTATGCTGCATTTGCTGCACGGCGTATCGCCGAAGCATCTGCGGCTGCAGCCATACGTGCCGGCCTTCAGCGTCTTCCCCGTGGTGCCGGGTGACGATCTGGGAGTAGTGCTGCATCCCGATGGCGTTGTGCGCTCGCTCCCGGGGGTGGCGAGCTACGTCGGCGCGGATGTGGTGGCAGGGGTACTCGCGACGGGAATGGCTCGTTCAGATCGCGTCACCGCGCTCATCGACCTGGGCACCAACGGCGAAATCGTCGTCGGCAATGGTGAGTGGTTGGTGTGCTGCGCCGCGTCAGCCGGGCCGTGCTTCGAGGGCGGCGGCATCCAGTGCGGCAGTCCGGCTATGCCCGGCGCCATCAGCGCGGTACGCATTGAGCAGGTGGACGCGCAGCCGGCGATTGAGACCATCGCCGACGAGCCTCCACTGGGAATCTGTGGCGCGGGACTGGTGGACCTGCTGGCCGAGCTGTTCCGCCAGGGCCTCGTAGAGCCCAGTGGGGCGCTGCGAGCCGACCGGTCCCAACGAGTAGAACGGCGCGGGGACGAGCTGGCGTACTGCGTGCGGACGAGCGGCGAGGCGGGCCATGGAGGGCGTGAGCTTCTCCTGGCGGAGGCAGACGTGCGCAGTCTGCTGCAGGCCAAGGGGGCCATATACGCCGGGCTGGAGTCCGTTCTGCAAACAGTGGGGATGGACTGCCAGGCCGTGGACGAGCTCATTCTGGCCGGCGGGCTCGGCGCCGGACTGAATGCCGAGAACGCCGTACGCATCGGTCTGTTGCCCGATATCGACCGGGACAGGATCCGCGTCGCCGGCAACACCTCGCTGGCGGGCGCCTGTATGTGCCTGCGTTCCGAGCCCGCCTGGGAAGAGGCACACGAGGTTGCCCGGAGCATGACGTGCATTCCGCTGGACGAGCACACGGACTACATGGAGCGATTCATGGCAGCCACGTTTCTGCCCCATACGGATAGCTCTCTGTTCCCGTCCACACGGGACGCACGGGCAGTTGCACGCGAGGTGCGGGCATGAGTCAGGTGATAGCCATTGCCGGCAAAGGAGGCAGCGGCAAGTCATCCCTGGCTGCCGGGCTTGTCCTGCAGCTGCTGGCATCCGATCGGCGCCCCGTTCTTGCCGTTGATGCCGATCCGAACTCGACGCTTGGCTACTTCCTGGGCTGCGAGTGGACGGAGACTATGGCCGACATCAGGGAGGACCGAGAGCCGCCGACTGGGATGTCTCGGCCAGACTACATGGCGCTTCGCATGCAGGAGTGCCTCGCCGAGCACGATGGCTTTGACCTGCTGGTGATGGGGCGGCCCGAGGGGCCGGGCTGTTACTGCGCCGTCAACAACCTGCTGCGGCGCGAGTTAGCGGATCTGACCGACGGCTATGGAGCGGTGGTGATAGACAACGAGGCGGGCATGGAGCACCTGAGCCGTCGTACGAGCGGCGGCGTGGACGCCCTCCTGGTTGCGGCGCAGCCCACCCGCGTAAGCCTGATCAGCGCGCAACGCGTGCTGGAGACCGCCCGGAGCAATGGCATCGCCACAGGGCGGACGATTCTCGTGCTGAATGGCGTCCGCGGCGAGCCCGCACCGGAGCTGACGGCTGAGGCCGAGGGGCTCGGCTGCGACTCAGTGCTGCCGCTCCCCTGGTCTGAGCAGCTCTGGCAGTTGTCCCAGGAGGGCAAGGCGGTGGCTGAGCTCGACAAGCGATCGCCGTGGTGCAGTGGCGTCGCGGCCGCGCTCGATGTCGCACTGCACGAGCATGGAACCGGAGGATGAACGGATTGAGCGTTGACACGATCGAAAGCACGGTCACCATAGGCGCGACACCCGCGGATGGCGGTACCCGCGAGCACGCCGTCGTCGTTGGCGGCGTGCGTGAGTTGGCCTTCGGCGATGGGCAGGGACGGCCCGAGGTTGCCATCGCCCTTGAGGTCTGGGACGTTGAGCCGACGGACTGGCCCGAGTGCCTGCGTGAGGCCATCGGCGTGCCGCTGGACGATCCGTGCCGTTGGGCCGATGCGGTCGCGCACAAGGCAGCGCCGGACTTGCTGTGCCTGCGCCTGGCAGGGCTGGATGTGGACCTCGGCGGCAAGTCTCCAGAGGAGGCCGCGGGATTCGTTGAGTCCTTCCTCCCCGCTGTCGGCGCGCCGCTGCTCATCGTTGGCGACGGCGATATGGAGCGCGAGACGGCGGCTATGCCGGCTGTCGCAGAGGCGGCCCAGAACGAAGCCTGCCTCATCGGGTCCGCGGTGGACCGCAACTACCGGACGCTGGCAGCGGCTGCGGGCGCGTTTGGCCACAGCCTGATAGCGGAGACGCCGATAGATATCAACCTGGCCAAGCAGCTCAACATCCTCATTCGGGACACGGGATTCCCACCCGATCGCATCGTGATGCATCACCTCACCAGCGGTCTGGGCTATGGCTTGGAGTACACCTATTCGATCATGGAGCGTTCGCGACTGGCTGCAATACAGGAGGATGCAATGCTCGCGATGCCCATGATCAGTTTCGTCGGGCACGAGAACTGGCGAACGAAAGAGGCCGGCGCCCCGACGGCTGATATGCCCGAGTGGGGCGAGCAGAAGACCCGGGCCACCTTGTGGGAGGCGGCTTCGGCTGTTGCGTACGCTCTGGCGGGCGCGAGCATCATCGTCTTTCGCAGCCCGGAGGCTGCGGTCTTGTTCCGGACGTGGCTCATGGCGTAGCGCGGCCGAGGCAGAGGCATCGTTGCACGCTTGGCGTGGGCGACAGTGGCGTACAGGTCTCTGATCGGCAACCGGATGATGTCTGCATGATCGTTCTGGACAAAGTGTGTAAATCGTTCGACGACGGCGCGACGTTTGCCGTACAGCCCCTGTCGCTGGAAGTACCCGAGGGGGAGACCTTGGTATTGCTGGGCTCGTCGGGCTGCGGCAAGACGACGACGCTGAAGATGATAAACCGACTCATCGAACCGACGGCCGGGTCCGTCGAGGTGGATGGCCGCGACGTGCTCGACTACGATCCCGTCGAGTTGCGCCGCTCTATCGGGTACGTCTTTCAGGGGATCGGGCTGTTCCCCCATCTGACCATCGAGGAGAACGTCGAGATCGTACCGCGCCTTCTGGGCTGGCCTTCAGTGGAGCGACATGAGAGAGCGCATTACCTCCTGGAGCTGGTGGGACTCACCCCGGGCGAATTCGCGTGGCGCTTCCCGGACGAGTTGTCGGGCGGACAGCAGCAGCGCGTTGGGCTGGCGCGGGCATTGGCCGCGGATCCAGCGTACTTGCTGATGGATGAGCCGTTCGGAGCGCTGGATGCACTGACGCGCGACACACTGCAGCAGGAGCTGGTGACGCTACGTCAGCAGCTTGGCAAGACGATCATCTTCGTTACCCACGACATATTCGAGGCTCTGGCGCTGGCGGACCGGCTGGCGATCCTGCATGCCGGCTATCTGGAACAGGTGGGGACCACCGACGAGGTGCTCGGCAGCCCCGCCACACCCTTCGTCCGTGACCTGTTCGCCAAGCCGGCGAAGCAGTTGGCAGCATTCAAGGACATGCTCTGATACCCATGGCCATACTCGATTTCATAGTGGATCGGCTGCCCGAGCTCTGGCTGCGCACCGGCGAGCACGTCATGCTCACGGGTGTGGCAACGGGGACCGCGATCCTCATCGGCATTCCGCTGGGCATTGTCGCCTCGCGCATCAGCAGCCTTCGCGCCTCCGTGCTGAGTGCCGTTGGCATTCTGCAGACGATCCCAAGTCTGGCGATGTTGGCGATCCTGTTGGCTCTCTTTGGCAGAATCGGCGCCGTGCCCGCGATCGTGGCCCTGGTCCTGTACGCCCTGCTTCCCATCGTCCGCAATACGCTGGCCGGCCTCGAGGGCGTCACACCCGACGTGATGGAGGCGGCCCAGGGGATCGGTATGACCGATCGACAGCGGCTGTGGATAGTGCAACTGCCTCTGGCCAAGCCCGTGATTGTGGCGGGCATTCGCACGGCAGCGGTGGTGGGAGTTGGGATCGCCACGCTTTCGGCATTCATTGGCGCCGGAGGCCTGGGGCAGTTCATCAATGAGGGCCTGGCACTCTCGCACACGGGGCTCATACTCCTCGGCGCGGTGCCCGCGGCGATCCTGGCCCTCCTGGTCGATTGGTCCATTGGCGCTGCGGAATGGGGGCTGCGTCCCACCCGGCAGGCTGAACGCGGCACGTTCATGCCCAAGCTCAAGCCGGCGGCTTTGTCGCTTCCCCTTCTGGTTGTCGCCCTGGGCCTGAGTGCATACTTCGCAGGCCCAGGGGCCGGCGGAACGAGCCCGGCTGCGCAGGCTGCAGCCGGGAGCATTGGCATCGCATCGAAGAACTTCACGGAGCAACTGGTTCTCGGGGAGCTCATGGGGCAGTTGATCGAGGCGCGCACCGACCTGGGAGTCGAGCGCCGCTTCAACCTCGGCGGGACCATGATCTGCCACGAGGCCATCGCGCGCGGAGCGATCGATGCCTACGCCGAGTACACGGGAACCGGATTGACGGCCGTGCTCAAGCACGACGTGGTGGCGGATCCGGAGGAGGCGCTGCGAATCGTCCGGGAGGCGTACCGTGAGCGCTTCGGCGTCGAGTGGCTGGGACCATTCGGCTTCAACAACACGTATGCGCTGACCGTGCGCGGGGACGACGCTCAGCGGCATGGATGGCGGACGATATCGGATCTCGGGGCGGTAGCGCCGGAGCTCCGCGCCGGCTTCACGTTCGAATTCGCCGAGAGACCTGACGGCTATCCGGGGTTACGGGATGCGTACGGCTTCTCCTTCGGTGAGATGCGGGGGCTGGAGCCGAGCCTGATGTACGAGGCCATTGCCAAGGACCAGGTCGATGTGATCTGCGCCTTCGCCACTGACGGACGCATCGCGGCGTACAACCTCAAGCCGTTGGAGGACGACCGGGGCTTCTTCCCGCCATACTACGCCGCACCCATAGTGCGTGCCGAGACTCTACGCGAGCACCCGGAGCTCCGCGAGGCCCTGGCGCCATTGGCTGGCGCGCTCGACGACGCCACCATGCAGCGCCTGAACTACGAGGTGGATGAGAAGAAGCGCGCGCCGGCTGACGTGGCGCGCGAGTTCCTGGTATCGCATGACTTGATTAGGGAAGGTGAATGAGCCGATGTCTGGCATCGCCGGTGTAATCGGAGAGAACGCGTCAACTGCATCCGTCAGCGTTATGCTCGAGGCCCTGAGGCACCGGGGCCCCGACGGCCAGTGGACCGGAGAGGTCAACGAATGCGCTCTCGGGGCGTGCACGTCGGACCTGGGGCCCGAGAAAGGCACTGGGCACGCCAGGGACGACACAACGGTGCTCGTGTTCGACGGTGAGATCTACAACGAACGCCCGGAGGGCACGTCCGACGCGCAAGTCGCGCTTGAGTTGTACCAGCAGCATGGGAGGCTCTTTGCCGCCCATCTCCACGGGGCGTTCGCCTGCGCCGTGTGTGACGACGGTGATCTTGTCTTGGCCCGAGACTCCGTCGGCATTCGGCCGTTGTACTGGGGCGAAGACGACGAGGGGAGCCTCCACTTCGCCTCTGAGTGCAAGGCGCTCGCCAGGATCGTGACGACTGTTCAGGAGCTCAGTCCGGCCACCGTGTTCTCCCTCAAGGCCGGGGTCCAATCGTACCTGCCTGTGTATCCGCCAGTCTCGATGCCCGGCACAGTCGAGGAGGCGAAGCTGGAGCTGCGTCGCCTGCTCTTCGGGGCTACCGAGCGCCGACTCGCCGACGGCGCCGTCGGCGGAGCGTTGCTCAGCGGCGGGCTCGACAGCTCCATCATCGCTGCAATCGCCCACGAGCTCAAGCCCGATCTGAAGGCGTTCACCGTGGGCATCGAGGGCGCGGCGGATCTGGAGAACGCCGCGTGTATGGCTGACTACCTCGGGATCGAGCACACAGTTCAGCTGTTCGGCCCACAAGACATCAAGCAGCTTGTACCCACCGCCGTATATGCTCTGGAGTCCTTCGACGAGGACTGCGTCAGCGGCGCCATCGCCAATCTCGTCGCATCGGAGCTGGCCTTCAAGGAGACCAACTGCATCCTCAGCGGCGAGGGCGGCGACGAGTTGAACGGCGGCTATCTCCTACTGAAGGATCTGCCGAATGACGAGGCCCGGCGGCGGACCATGGACCGCCTCATCGACGTCGCGTACAACACGGCGCTGCAGCGGCTGGACCGGGCCATGATGTACAACTCGATCAACTACCGCACGCCGCTTCTCGACACCGAAGTCACCGCCTTCTGCCTGCAAATGCCAGTCGGCTGGAAGGTGCACCCGAACGGCGACGGACGTTTCGTCGAGAAGTGGCTCCTGCGGGAAGCCTTCAGAGATATGCTACCCGAGCCTATCTACCGACGTGAGAAGCTGCGATTCTCGGGCGGCACCGGGACCGATCCTGCCATCGAGTCCATCAGCGATGAGATCATCGCGCGCAAGGAGCTCACCGACGAGACGCGTGATACGCCGAGCGGATACCACCTGAACTCGCCCAAGGAGCTCCATTACTACCGCATCTTCCAGCAGCACTTCCCGCCTTGCTTCGAGTCGTTGGTTGGGCGATGGGATCCAGACAAGTAGGAGCCCGGTGGCAGCCCGGGCGGCATGGGATCAACACACCGGAGGGAGCGAACGATGGAACAGCTCACACACGAGATGCCGGGCATCGCCGCGAGTCCCTACACGCCGCTGAGCGATGCCGACGTGCGGAAGATCGCCGAGGACGCGTTCCAGGTCTTGGAGCGATCCGGCATGGTGGTATACTCCCCAAGCGCCTTTGAGGCCTTCGCCACGGCCGGCGCGCAGACGGACACTGAGAGTCGAGTGGTCCGGCTCCCGAAGAGCCTCCTGGAAGACGCCATCGACTCGAACCCGTCCTCTGTCACCCTGTACTCGAGGGATGGGGAGTGCGACGCCGTGCTGGAGAAGGACCGCGTTCACTACGGCACCGGTGGGACGGCAATCTACGTGCTTGATCCGGACACGGGAGAGCGGCGACCCTCGACCGTGGAAGACGTCATCCTGAATGCACGCATGGTGGATGCGCTGGAGCACGTACACGTCTTCACCATCAACGTGTTCCCCAACGACATCGACGACAAGGACCACATCGACGTCAGCCGCTTCTTCCATTCACTGGACAACACGACTAAACACGTCATGGGCGGCCTCTATTCTGCTGCCGGTTGTCGGAAGGCCGTGAAGCTGGCGGAGATGATCGCCGGAGACGGCGAAGCCCTGCGCCAGAGGCCCTTCGTCTCGTTCATCACCCTCATCATCAGCCCGTTCAAGATCGACAGAGACTACGGCGAGATGACGTGCTATCTGGCGACGGAGGGGCTTCCGGTTGTGGTGCCCACGGAGCCGATGTGTGGCACGACTTCGCCCGTCACGCTGGCGGCGAACGTGCTCACGCACGTTGCCGAGACGCTCGCGGGCATCGCGCTCGTGCAATGCGTCAACCGCGGTGCACCGGGGATCTGCGGCAGTGTCGGATCGATCAGCGATCTGAGAACAATGGGCAATCTCGGTGGCCCGATCGAGCGCGCCATGATCCACGCGGCCGTGTCCCAGATGGCGCAGTACTTCCAGCTCCCGCTGTATTCGACCGCCGGCACCTCAGATGCCAAAGACGTCGACATCCAGGCGGCATACGAGAGCGCGATGTCGAGCCTGCTTGTGGCCGCGTCGGGTGCGAACTACATCCACGACGCCGCCGGGCTGACCGAATTCGACCTGACGCTCTCATATGAGAAGCTGGTGATGGACAACGAGATCCTGGGCATGTGCCAACGCGTGCTGCGCGGCATCGAGGTCAACGACAAGACGCTGGCCACGGAGTTGATTATAGAACGAGGGCCAGGCCAGGACTTCCTGGCGGAAGAGCACACGGTCCGACACATGCGCGACGAGTTCTTCGTCCCGCGGTTGGCCAATCGGGAGAAACGGGACTCCATGGAGCCGGACTCGGATGCGCTGTCGCGTGCGAGGGCGTTCGTCCGTGACATGCGCAGCGGCGAGCCGGAGAGTAAGCTCGAGCCGTCGGTTCGGGAGGGCGTGCTGGCGACGTTCCCGGAGATCAAACTAGATGGACGAGAGTCGTAGCCGAAGCGGATCCCGCTGGATGGTACATCCAGCAGGGGGCCGCATCAGCCAACATCGGAGAGGGAGGCAGTAGACATGGCTGCAGTGGATAGCGCCGACAAAGTGTATTCCGGCGCAGTGTCCGGCGGGCATTACGATCTGTACCAGGGAGGTCTGTCCGGCAAGCACGACAACGTGAGAGTGCACTGGGAGGATCAGATCCGCGGCATCATGCTCCGGCCGCACCTCCAGTCACTCGTGGACCGGAAGAGACGCGAGGGGAGCAAGCTCAGGGTCGTGGACCTGGGGGCCGGGAGCGGGCAGGCGTTCGAGCTCCTCACCTCATGGCTGCGGGGGGAGGTAGGTCTGCGGCGCAACCGGGCCAGGGTGCTCCCGCCCGACATGATCGAGGCGTACGTGGGCATTGATCTATCGGGAGCAATGGTTGCCCAGGGAAACGTCAACTACGCCGATCGACCCGAAGTGACATTCCGCGAGGGCGACTTCTCCCAAGGCTTCCCGCTGATGGATGAAGAGCCCTTCGATCTGTACTTCTGCTCATATGGCTCCTTCTCCCACATCGACGACGAGGCCATGGAGCACCTTCTCTCCGACATCGTCCAGCACGCCGGGCCGCGCGCTCTGGTGGTGGGAGAGTGGTTAGGGCGACATGGCATCGAGTGGCCGTGCTACTGGAATCGGGATGGCAACGGGATGTTGGACTACGCCATGAGCTGGCTGCCCCCAAATGGATGGGGCGGAGAAGAGCCCGAGCATTTCCCCATGCGCTACTGGCTCGGCGACGAGATCCGCTCCCTGGTGCGCCGGGTGCGAGGCAGAACAGGCGCGCGCCTTCAGATACCGGAGCTCTACGACTGCTCATTGCTCGTGGGGAGGCACGTGGATACTGGCGAGTACAACCCACGGCTTCGGCCGGTGCGTGCCGCCGTCAATCACCTACACGAGGCCAACATCCGGACCGACCTCGAGACACTGAAGGTCGATGCAAGCGAGCTCCCCCAGCACGACGGACTCACCGAGTACTTCGAGTCCCTCGAGTTCTGCTGGAACAGCCTGGTCCACTACTGCGAGAGACGGCTGGAAGCGAGGCATCATCCCGTACGCTTGAGGCACTGGCGCCGCTTCCCGGCCGCCTTGCAGATAGCGATCATGACGATCGACCGCGTCATTGACACCGTATCGTGGATGCGGATGGGAGATTCGAGGGCGAACATCATCGAGCCGCAGCTCGGATATGCGCTTCGCAGCCTCGAGCTCGAATTCCAGGAGGGCAAAGGACGTGGCCATTCGCTCATAGGGATCTTCCGCGTGCGCAAGCCGTAGGACCAGCCCTTGGGGGAGCTCTGAGATGACCATGATGACCACGTGGCAACCGCGCGTACTGCACGGGCTTCTCATCCTCAGCCTTGCTTCTTCCCTGTGCGTATCGCCTCTCGTCTACTTCTGCGCACCGGCCCACGCACAGCAGCAGGCAGCCGCGGGCCCGGAGGACGTCGCCGCGGGCCCGCACTTCGACCTCTCGTCTTACTTCCCCGAGTGGGCGCGGCGAGAAGTCGTGGGGATCGCCATCTGGCAGTTCACCGGCGCGTTCGTCTGCATCCTGGCCGGCCTTGTGCTGAGGAGGATCTCGGACTTCGTCTTCGAGAAGAAGCTGATACCGGCTCTGAGCAAAACCCGGGTCGCCTTTGACAATGTGGTGGCGACCGCCGCCAGCAAGCCGCTTGGATATCTTCTCCTGCTCGGCGGCATCGCGAGCGCATTCGCTGTGTTGCCCCTGCCAAGAGAGCCGAATGTGCACGGCTTCGTGTTCGCGGCCCTGAAGGTTCTGCTGGCCGCCAACATCACGTGGTTGCTGTTCCGGCTCGTTGACGCCGGCGTCGAGGAGCTCGGAGCCCTCGCGGAACGCACGGAATCTAAGCTCGACGATCAACTCGTCCCGCTGGTTCAGAAGGCCCTGAAAGTCACCATCGGCGTGATAGCGGGCGTGTGGGTCGTGCAGCTCCTCGGGTACAGCGTGTCCAGCCTCCTGGCCGGCCTGGGTATTGGAGGCCTCGCGGTGGCTCTCGCCCTCCAGGATACGCTGGGCAACCTGTTCGGCTCCGTGTTCATCTTCCTGGATCGGCCCTTCGCCGTGGGAGACTGGATCAAGGTGGACGATGTCGAGGGCATCGTTGAGGACATCGGATTCCGCTCCACGCGCATCCGCACCTGGCCCGCCACACAGATCACGATTCCCAACAAGACGGTGGCGAATGCCACTATCGACAACTGGTCGAGAATGCCGAAGCGTCAAGTCTCGCAGACCGTCGGCGTCACCTACGAAACCAGCCCCGAGCAGATGGCGAAGGCCGTCGAGACGGTTCGGGAGATCGTGGAGAACGATGAGGGAGTAGACAAGGAGTTCACCGTCGTACGCTTCACGGACTTCGGCGAGTCCAGCCTCAACATCATGGTCTACTACTACACGACAGCCGTCGGCTGGAACGAGCACTTGGCGACGAAGGAGCGCATCAACCTCTGCATAATGCGCGCACTCTGTGACATGGGGCTCGAGATCGCGTTCCCGACGCAGACGCTCCACTTCGCAGGTGACGTGGCGGAGGGATTCGCACGGAGCAGTGGCCGCGGGATCGAAGGGAGCGATCACAAGGGAGGAGGGACATGAGCCACATCGCTCGGATACTCGTTCTGACCCACTTACTGCGTTGCGCGAGAGTCAATAATGCGTCGCCGCAGGAAGACGTATCGGCGGAGTCGGATGGTTTGGTGAGGCGCCCCCGGCATTAGCAGATCCTGCAGCGCGTCAGAATGACTCGATGGAATCCCTACAGCTTCCGCTGCGGGTAGATGTTGCGACAGCCAATGCTGAAGCACTGGGAGCCATGGTCGGCCAGGATCTTGGCAACCGTGTCCCTCTCCCCCCACGGGCAGGTCTGGTGCCCGACCTGGCCGCAGTCGTAGCTCCCTTTGCCGCTCAGAATCACGCGTTGGGCGCCAGTGGTCGCCGGGATCTCGGAGTACGCATTGGGGAAGTACGCGCCACGGTTCACCATGTTGTCGATGTTGGGCGTCTCGCACACGGGATGCCCGGCGAGGCCCAGATGGTCGCCGCGGTGGGTGTCGGCGAGGTAGATGATGAAGTTGATGGGGCGGTCTCCCATGGAATCTCCCCTGGCTGCGCCGGGTAGCTCACACGATGCGGATCAGCGCACGCCCGCGTCGCTGACTGCGAGACGGCCTCTCACAGTGTTCCACGAATCCCATTCCGTGTACACGAGCGTGAAGCTCCTGCCGTCGGTGCTCCACCATTTCGGTGCGAAGTGGTACTGAATGTGGCCCCTCTGATCGGGCTGGAGCTCAGGCACTCCGTTCAGGTAGGCCACTGTCTTCCACGGTCCCCACGGATGAGGCGCTTCAAAGACGCTCATGTTGCCCTTCCGGTGCTTGTGGCTGTTAGTCAGCAGGTACCGACGGAGAACGGGATTGTAGCTGACGGCCACGACCTGGGTGCCGAGGGGATCGTGGAACACGGGTTCCTTCGCGCGCACATCTGGGGCCCAGATCGGCCTACCGTCCGCATCCAGGCCGGCGAACCAGCGATAGGCGTCCTGCCCCATGAGGCGATCTCTGGGCGCTCTGGCGAGCACGACGTCGTTCTCGGGAAGCTGGATCCAGTCCCAGTGATGGATCTGCGCCGGCAGGCGGATGCGCGTGAAGTAGAAGTACACGTAGCCATCCGGCGCGTCGCGATGGTCCTGGCCCGCATTGCAGATGGTGCCCGCGTGAACCTCGTCATCGTGCTGATCCCACGCCCAGCTCGCCGCCGTCCAGGATGCCCCCCGGTCCTCTGACCGCAGCATACGGCTCTTGTCCAGCTCATCTCGGCACGCCCAGCGAACAGCGTAGAGGACTCCGCCGACCGATACGATGCCGCACGCTTTGCCGGTGAACGTCGCGGGATGCTCGCAGTCCTTGCCTCCCCACACGTTGTATCCGGTGTAGTCATCCCAGCCGCCTTCCACTCTCCCAAATCCGATACTGACACGTCCGTCGGAGTTCGAGCCGCCGAATCCCCCGCCGTCGCCCCACGAGGTGTACTGATGTGCGTCGTCGGCCCACGTGATGGGCCAGATGTCGCTGCCGCGGGCTTCCTTCCTCTTCATTGGCCAGTCGAACGTCACTCCCGTGATGAACTCGCTGTTCGGGTACGGAGATGTGTCGTGTCCCCGCCGCACCGCGATCGCCACGGTGTCGGAAGCAGATGCGCCTTCGTCGTCGGTGACGGTGAGCGTCAGGACGTGTGTGCCGAGCGAGAAGAACTGGTTCAGGTCCTTGGCCGACTGGCCAATCTCCTTGCCGTCCTTCGTCCAACGGTACGCTGTGATCCGACCGTCCGGATCGTAGGAGTAGCTGCCGTAGAGCTGCACGCACTCGCGACCGGTGCCGTTGTCGTTGACGACAATATCGCCGCCCGCTCTGGCCACCGGCCGTTGGTTCGCCGCGCAGGCCGACGTGCCGCAGGTCGCGGCGACGATGAGTGCCATGAGCAATGCCGTTGACACGATGCTCACCCACCGATTTCAGGCGCCTCAGCGACCGCGGGGAGGCGGTCATCGTCCGGGCGCAGGGACGCGCCGCCCCGCCCACGCCCTCCGCCATCCGTCCGCCAGTCGCGTCCTGTGGCTTCCTCGCCGCCACTGACCACCGACCACTGTTTTTCTTGTGACAGAACCCCTCTGAGTTGACTGGGCCAAAGTTCCCCGAATCGCCTCCGTTTACGGCGCAGCCCCCGGCCAAAAATCCCCG
>JASFTE010000017.1:0-19115 GCA_050114035.1 Armatimonadota bacterium
CAGCACGGAGTCTGCGCAAAGCGCACTGCGTGTCAGGCTACACCCGGGCCCGGCCCCCGCGACGGCGACGCGCTCGCCGAGCACGCTGTCCGTGAGGCCGCCGCCGACGCCGTGGACGCTGCACCCGGCGCTGAGGATGGTGTCGGCAACCGCCGAAGCCCGAACGGAGCCGCCGTCGCCGAGGCACGCGTTCGGCCCGATCTCGGCGTCCACGATGACGCAGTTCTCGCCGATGCAGACAGGCCCTCGCAGCACGCTGCGTCGGACTACCGTCCCGCGGCCCACGCTTGCCGGGCCGAGCACGGTACAGTCCTCCGCGACGTCGCCGCGCACATCCTCGTTCAGCGATTCCAGGAAGTGGGCGTTGGTCTCCAGAGCAGTCTGCGGGCTGCCCACATCGCCCCACCACCCCTCCACCGGCAGCCAGCGCACCGTGCCGCCGCTGCCAATCATGGTCTGGATGGAGTCGGTGATCTCCAGCTCGCCCCGCCCGGAGGGTCTGGTCCGGCCAATGGCCTCCATCACCCGGGGCTTGAGGAGGTATGTGCCCACCACCGCCAGATTGCTCTTGGGCTGCTGGGGCTTCTCCACCAGGCGCACGACCTGCGTTCCTTCCACCTCGGCCACGCCAAAGCGGCGCGGATCGTCCACCTCGGCCAGCAGCATCACCGCGTCGCAGTCTTCGCGTTGGAACAGGGCCACGGCCGGCTCGACGCCCTGATCCATGAGAGTGTCCCCCAGGTACAGAGCGAGGGACGAGTCGCCCACGAACTCCGCCGCCTGCGCCACCGCATGGCCCAGACCGCGAGGCTGATGCTGCTCGATGTAGGTGGCCCGCCCGCCCCACGCGCTCCCATCGCCCAGCGCATCCCGTGTGGCCCTATCCCCGGGCGATACGACGATGCCGATGTCCGTGACGCCGGCCTTGGCGAGCGCCTCCACGGCATAGTCAATCAGGGGGCGGTTCGCCACCGGGAACAGCGACTTGGGCACCGCGTAGCTGACGGGTCGGAGGCGGCGCCCCTCGCCGGCACACAGGATCAGGCCTTTGAGCTCACTCATGACACAACGACCCCGCCTCCGGCTGCGAGGGTCAGAGAACCAGGCCCAGCGGCAGGCCGGTGAACAGGCTGTAGAGCAGCATGACCGGCCATTGGATGATCCACCACGCGACACTCGGGCCGCCGGGCGGCAGCATGATGATGGCAAGCAGCACGAGTATCCCGAACCGCTGGTACCATGCCTCCAGGCGAACGGCCTTCGGCGTGGGGAGCAGGCCCAGGAGTATGTGCGAGCCGTCGAGCGGGAACATGGGGATGTAGTTGAAGAAGGCGAGTATCAGGCCGCATCGCACGCACGCGCCGAAGACCACGTAGTAGGGCTCGGCGAGCCCCTGGGTCCACAGCATGCGCCACACGCCGCCGATGACGGCTGCGGCGATCAGGTTGGCGAAGCCGCCCCATGCGGAGACCATTATGCCATCGTACCGCGGTCGGCGGAGGTTCATGGGGCTCACGGGCACGGGCTTGCCCCAACCCATGCCGAGCAGCAGGATGGCCGTCGTGCCGATCAGATCGTAGTGCGCCAGCGGATTCAGTGTCACCCGGTTGTTGAGCTCGGGCGTTGGATCGCCCCCGAGCTGCGCCCGCTTGGCGTGAGCGAACTCGTGGATCGTTATGTGCAGCGTCACAGCCACGATCCAGGCGAGCAGCTCGCGTGGGTTGTCGAGCATCCACAGCACGGTTCGTCCCTCTGGACTCCGTGGATCGGGCCGAAGGCCCGCTATTGGTGAGCGTCCCCTCGCAGCGCCGCCATCGCAAGGCGCAGTTGCTCGTCACGCGAGGCGGCGCGCCCGTCGAGCTTGGCCGACAGAGCGGCGCGCAGCGCTTCGGCGAAGCCGGGGCCGGGCGAGAACCCCTCGGCGAGCAGATCGTCACCCGTGATGTCCGCCGCCGCGTGCCGCAGTGTCTGCAGATAGCGGCGGATCCCATCGCGCGCGACCGGCGACCGGGCAAGACCCAGCGCCAACAGGGGCACACTCAATGGCCGCCCCGCAAATGTGCCGTGGATGCGGCTTGGCGGCACATCGCCGGCGTCTGCCAGCGCCGTCGCGGCGGGCTCCGCGTGCTCGACGGCGGCAACGATGTGCTTCGTCGCCGAGGCCGTCAGTCTAAGCCGCTCACACGCCCGCGCGGCACGCAGCGTGCCAAGCCACTGCAGCAGGCCGGCAGCGTGCAGCATCCACCCGTCGGGCCAGCACGCGGTCTGTTCCGGCGGATCCGACGCGCGCAGCGAGGCCAACTCGGCGCTCGCCAGCTCCGTGATGCGTTCCAGAACTCGCTCGACTGCCGGCGTGACCCTCAGTGCCGGGTCAACGAACCGCACCCCGCCGTACTGCGCCAGAAGCGCCAGGCAGGGCACTGGCCGGGACTCCGAGAGGATGGCCACGATCTCGTCGCGGCGTCTCTCGGCGCTGATGCGGTCGCCGCCCCCACTCGCCATGGCCGCGAGGGCCCACTGCTCCGTGCGCTCCTCGAGGGACAGGCCATATCGGCCGGCAAAGCGAACCGCGCGGAAGACGCGCGTGGGATCGTCGGCGAAACTCCGCTCGTGCAGGACCCGTAACCGTCCCCTGCGGATGTCCTCGGCGCCCCCGCAGGGATCGAGCACGCTCCCCAAGTGGGCGGCGTTGAGGCGAATGGCCAGGGCGTTGATGGAGAAGTCCCGGCGCCTCAACTCGTCCGCGGCCGCGGCCGGTTGCACCTCCGGAAGCGCGCCCGGGCGTTCGTAGACTTCCGAGCGCGCAGTCGCCACGTCGATGTGCCGCCCCGAGCGCAGGAGCAGCTTGCACGTCAGGAACTTCTCGTCGCAGGCGAGCTCGGCCTGCAGCCTGTCCGCGAGCCGTCCCCCCAGCGCCTCTGCGTCTCCCTCCACCATCACGTCGATGTCTGCGCTCGGCCGACCCAGGAGCACGTCTCGCGGCAGGCCGCCCACTACGTACGTCGGCAAGCCGAGTGCGTCGCCGGCCTCGCCGATGCGCCTCAGGAGAGCAACGGTGTCCGCCGGCAGGAGACGCTGCATTCGCTCTCGCACGTCGGCTTCCGGCATCCGCCCACCCCTTGGGCCTGCGCCTCATACGCGCACCGCATCCGCCTGCGCTTGCAGCCGCTTCGGGAGCACGTCCTGGCGGAGCAGGTCAGCGAGGGTCTCGCGCTCCACGATCAACTCCGCGGCGCCGTCGTTGACCAATACCATGGCCGGGCGCGCGAAGCGATTGTAGTTGCTGGCCATCGAGTAGTTGTACGCGCCCGTGGAGAACACGGCGAGAATGTCGCCGCGCTCCGGCTCCTGCACTGTCGTGTCAGGGATCAGCGTGTCCGTCTCGCAGTGCCGGCCGGCAATGCGCACGGCGCGCCGCGCCGGCTGGTCGGCCTTGTTGGCGATGATTGCCTCGTATTCCGCGTCGTACAGCGTCGGCCGCGGATTGTCCGACAGCCCGCCGTCAATGGCCACGTACGTGCGCACGCCGGGGATCTCCTTGATCACCCCGACGGTGTACAGCGTGGTCCCCGCCTCGCCGACGATGGATCGGCCCGGCTCCACGGCGAGTGCAGGGGGATCGATCGCGCGGTCCGTGCAGCACTTGAGCACGGCCGAGCACAACACATCCGCGAAGTGCTCGATGGAGGGCGGGGTGTCCTCGTGCGTGTAGCGGATGCCGAGGCCGCCGCCCAGATCGAGCTCGGCCAGCTCGATGCCGTGCTGCTGGCGCGCCTCCACCATGAGATCCACCATGATCTCGGTGGCCCGCTCGTAGGCTTCGAGCGCGAAGATGGGCGAGCCGAGGTGGCAGTGGATACCGCGCAGCGCCAGGCGCTCCATCTCGTCGGCGGCGATGATGCCTTCCATGGCGGCGCCGTATTCCACTCCGAGGCCGAACTTGGAGTCCAGTTGGCCGGTCTGCGTGTAGGTATGCGTCCGCGCCTTGATGCCCGGGCTGACTCGTATGGACACGTCCACGTCCGTGCCGTTGCTGGCGCCCAGTTGGTCTATCTCGGCGAGCTCGCCGAGACTGTCGGCGACGATAAGCCCCACGTGGTTGTCAATGCACATCTGCAGCTCTTGCTGCGTCTTGTAGTTCCCATGGAAGATGATGTGCTCCGGCGGGAAGCCGGCCTCCAGCGCCGTATAAAGCTCGCCGGCCGAGCAGGCGTCCAGGTGGAGGCCTTCGGAGTGTACGATGGCGCATACGGCCTTGGTGAGGAGCGCCTTGCCGGCGAACGACACCGTCACATCGGGGTATCGTGCGGTGAAGTGCTCCACGTACTCGCGGCAGAGGCCGCGCACTTGCGCCTCGTCCAGGACGTACAGGGGCGTGCCAAACTCGCGCGCCAGAACGATTGCGTCGCAGCCGCCGATCTCCAGGTGCCCCGACTCGTTGATTCGCTGCGTACCTCGCGTCAGCATGATGCCTACTCCACCTTCTCCGCAGAACCGGCTCCCCAGCACCCCGGTGCGAGCTACTCCTGGGGGGTCAACGCATCTGTTCCGATCGCCGACAGCTTGTGGGACCAGTTCTAGTGCAAAAAACGCCCAAGTCACCAGCCGGAGCCCCTGACTCGTACGAGCCGGTACGGGCCCCGGAAGGGAGGTCACTCGGACGTTCGACGATGCGACTGGCCGTCTCTCAGCCCGCGACAGTCGACTTCGACGCCCAGTCCCCTTTCTCTCGGCCTTGGCGATCAGAACTTGTTCGACGTTATCTGGATCCGGCCGCTCTTCGGGTCGTACCTGACGGTGACGTCCATGAGCTTCTTCAGGAAGGCGAACGGCACCATCGTGCGGCCGTCCTTGATGAAGGGCGCCAGCTCCAGCCACACTGTCTCGTCGTCCACCTTTGCGTGGTCGTTGCCGATCCTCAGCTCTACGGTGGCCGCGTGGCTGTAGGCCGTCACGCGCCTGTCGTCGGCATACCAGTGAACGACGCCGCCCGTGTGCTCGAAGATCTCACGGAACGGTCCCACGGGGACGCCCGCGCGCTCCGTGGCCAGCGTGCGGAGCTTGAGCAGCTCGTTGTCGAACTCCACGGGGACCGACTTGTCGCCGAGATGGATGACGTGCTTGGCCTCGAGGAACATCGCCCCGGGAGAACTCACACGCTGGCCCGACGATGTGGTCTCCGCGTCGCGCTTCGGGGACGCAACCGTGACCACATTCCGCGGGAGCATGGCATAGCGCTCGCCCCGGTCGGTGCGCACAACTGCGGGCGCGCTGCCTCTGGGTGCCGGCGGCCGGGTGGCCGTTGGTGCCGAGGCCACCATCGTCCTGCTCGGCGATGTGGTCTCTGGCGAAGCAATGGCCGGGGCGGTCTTCACTGGCGAATAGGAGGCCGCAGGCCCCCCCGTCTCGCGCACGGGAGCGGACGGAAGACTGGCCATCTGCCCTGAGGGCGTCCTGGAGGGCGTCGGCGTGTAGGCGGTGGTGCTGGTCCGCATCGGCATCCGCGCATCGGCCGCGCTTACGGCCGCCCGACGCGAGGCAGGCGGCACCGCGGGCCGCGTGGCCTTGGGGCCGAGCAGAGCCACACGCGTACGCTGAGGGGCGGCGGTCCTGCTCGCCGATGCCTGGTCCACGTGCAGCGTCGCGCGCGATGTCACCGGCTGTGGTGAGGCTGCTGGCCCCGCTGCGCTGTCCGGCATGACGAGTCTGGGCGCAGAAGCCATGCGCTCGGCCGTCGGCAGATGCCGGCTCTGCGCCGCAATCTCCGGCCCAGGCCGAGGGGCGCTAGTGGTGGTCGCTCCCACGCGCTCCGGCGTGGGCACTGCCGCCACCTCGGGCCCTCTGGACGGAGCGTCAGTGAGGCCTGGACCGATGCTCACAGAATCGGGCCCCGTCTCGCGCGGAGGCGCCTCGGCGCTGGGCGTCGTGGCGCGGGCATTGTCAACCGTGAAGTACACTTTGGCCGACTCACCCTTGTTCTGGGCGCCGTCAAAGGCAGAGGCATAGGTCGTGTGAACGCCCTCGGACAAGTTCGTCGTCCGGATGTCGAAGTTGTAGGGCGGGTAGTTCTGGATAGCGGCGAATTCGTCATCCACGAAGAGCAGAACGCAGATCACCTTGGTGTCGTCCGTGGCCTCCACACTCACCTGCATCCGTCCACCCACCCGGGCGCCGTTCTGCGGCTGTCGCACCGTCACCGAGGGGGGAATCAAATCCGGCCCTGAGGGCGCGACCTTGGGTGCGGGTGTGGGTGTGGCCTCATTCTGGACGCGCACTGTGATCCGCGCCTGGCCGGCGTGCCCGGCGGCGTCGAACACCTGTGCCTGGAGCCTGTGCTCGCCGTTCGTGAGGTCCTGCGTGTGGAGGGCAAACTGCACCTTGCCCTTCTGGCGGGGCTGCTCGAGCTTGTAGGTGACGACGCGCCCGTCGTCGATCCAGATGTCCACACGGACGATCGGCTGCTCGGACGCACTCACGTACGTGACCGTCAGGTCCGTGCTTGACTGCACCGTGGCCGCGTCTTCAGGCTGCGTGATCGCCACCCGGGGAGCCAGTCGGTCGCTTCCCGCGGCGATCACGACACAGATGAGAGCAAGACCGAGACACACTGTGCCACAGATAGCCGCCCGGCGAGAACGCATGGAGATCCCTCCCGGCCCAATGCTGAGCGATTGTAGCGGATCTAGGCGCCGAATCCGTGCGAAGTCTACCATAGCCCTCTGTCGAAGTCAACCAACGTCGCCTGCGCCAAGGCGACGCAATGTGACTGTCCCCGCCGCCAGGTCCCTGCAGGCCTGCGAGAAGGCCGCCGCTCGGTGGCTGAGGCGGTTCTTGAGCTCCAGAGGCATCTCCGCCATCGTCTGCCGCTGAGAAGGCACGTAGAAGAGCGGATCGAACCCGAAGCCGCCCGTGCCTCGGGGGGCCTCAGCAATCACGCCCTCACACGTGCCGCGCCAGGTGGCCATGTCGCCCTCCGGCACGAAGAGCGCGACCACGCACACGAAACGGGCCGTGCGCTGCTCCTGCGGCATATCGTGCAGCCGCACCAGAATGGCCGCGTTGCGGTCCGCATCGGATGCATCCGGCCCGGCAAAGCGGTTCGAGGCGACACCGGGAAAGCCGTCGAGCGCGTCTATCTCAAGCCCGGAATCGTCGGCCAGCGCCCACATGCCACTGGCGCGCGCTGCAGCGGCCGCCTTGTGCACGGCATTGTCGGCAAAGGTCGGGTACGGCTCGGTCACGTCGGGTTCCGCGGGGATGTCCAGGAGGCTGGGTAGCTCGACATCGAGGCCGGCGAGCAGTCGCCGTATCTCTCTCACCTTCCCGGCATTGCGGGTGGCGAGCAGGATGCTGGCAGGGAGCTTCCGCATGGTGGCCCGGCGGCGCTAGGGCTCGAGCCTATCGCCGAGTGTGTCGCGCTGCTGCCCTACGAGCTGCTGGATGCCCTGCTGGCCGAGGGACACGAGCTCGTCCATCTGCTGCCGGCTGAAGGGCGCGCCCTCAGCGGTGCCCTGGATCTCGATCACAGCTCCACGCGCGCACATGGCAAGATTCATGTCCACGCCCGCCCGCCGGTCCTCCTCGTAACACAGATCAAGGAGCATCTCGCCGCCGACGATGCCCACGCTGACGGCGGCCACCAGGTCGCGGATGGGATTCTGCCGGATGACGCGCTCCTCGCGCAGGGCGCCTGTCGCCTCGGCAAGTGCTACAAAGGCGCCGGTGACGGCTGCGGTGCGCGTCCCGCCGTCCGCCTGGAGCACGTCGCAGTCAACGGTGATGGTGCGTTCGCCGACGGCTCGCAGGTCCACAACGGCGCGCAGACAGCGGCCGATGAGGCGCTGGATCTCCATGGAGCGCCCCGCCGGCCGCCCGCGCTCCCGGGGCGTGCGCTCCTTGCCGGCCCGGGGCAGCATGGCGTACTCCGCCGTCACCCAGCCGCTCTCGGCGCCGTGGAGCCAAGACGGCACACGATCCGCCACCGTCGCCACACACAGCACCTTCGTGTCGCCCAGCTCGATCTGGCACGAGCCCTCGGCGTGGCTGATGGCGCCCATCTGGATCGTGCACGGCCGCAGCTCGTCCCGCACTCGGCCATCAACTCGCACGTGGCTTACCTCCGTACGTGGCGGCGATGAGGCATCTCCTACGATGATGCCTCACTTCGCGGCTACCAGCTCGTCGTCGCGCTCCAGTGGCTGACTGACATCGAGCTCACCAAGGAGCTTCCCGCCCCCGGGCACCTCGATAGCGACCTCGTCGATGCCAGGAACCCCCGTCAGGGTGTTCACAATGGCGTAGACGCACAGATTCCCAAAGGCGCCGCCCCGGGGGAAGTTATCGTGGAAGTCCTGGTTCATCCGGACCCGCGCCACGGCACCGTCGAGACGCACCTGCTCCAACGCCGCGCCATCGGGCATGACCGCGTGGAGCCCCTCGTCGGGCAGCGGGCCCTCAACGAGCGCCTGCATGGCATCGCGCGCCGCGGCCTCCGGGTCGGGCCGCACGGTGCGCTTCACCGGCGCAAGCGCTGCCGCCGGCGCGTCGGCGAAGTAGATGGGGAGGCTGATGCCCTCCCCGTCGCCGGGGGCGATGGGCCGCGGGCTGGGACCCGGCGCGGGACCGGGCTCGGCCGCCTTCTGCCGCCAGGAACAGCCGCTCGGCAGGGCCGCGCACAATAGCAGAGCCACCGCGAGGGCACACACCTCTCGGCGGACGCAGCGTGGCATGCCTATCCCCGCCCCACCTTCCTGCTCGCCTCGAGCGGCGCGCCAGGGCCCTCCACGTACTGGCACAACCCGTCGAATATCGCCCGGGCGGCGCGCTGGCGGAAGCTCTCGTCGGCCACGAGGGCCTCTTCATCGGCGTGGTTGATGTACACGATCTCGCACAGCGCCGCGGGCATCCGGCTCTCGCGCACCACGGCAAAACGGGACCGACGGACGCCGTTGTCCTTCCGGCCAAGCGCGGCGATCATGTGCTCGTGGATGACGGTGGCCAGGGCCTTGTCCTTCTGCGCCGTGTAGTACGTCTCCGTGCCGTGCGCGCCGTTGGGGCGCCTCCAGGCATTGTGGTGGATGCTGAGGAAGATGTCGGCATTGGCCGTGTTGGCCACCGCCGGGCGATCGTACAGCGGGATGAAGACGTCCGTGGTGCGTGTCACAATGGTGGGCACGCGGTGCTGCCGCAGCAGCGCGTTCAGCCGCCGGCCCACGTCCAGGTTCGCGTCCTTCTCCTTGAGCCCGAGCTTCGCGCCCGTTGCCCCCGGATCGTGCCCGCCATGCCCGGGGTCCACCACGATCAGACGCTCCCGCAGAGGGACGGGCTGGAAGCGCACCGCGATGCGCGGCGGATCGTCGGCGGTCACCACCTGGAAGCCCATCAGGTGACCCATGTCCAGCACGAGCTGGGCATGCCCATCGCTCAACGACGGCCGCAGGTGCACTCGCCGCACGAGCCGGTCATCGCCCGCGAACGACGGCACGTCAATGCCCGGCGCGGCATCGAGCAGGTCCAGCACGACCCGGGTCGGCTTCCGCCGCACATCGTACTCGTACCGCGTGGGCGACGACAGGAGAGCCACCACATCGGCGCCGCCGCCCTCGTAGGCGAAGGTCTGCACGGCGCGGACCTTCGCCCAGTGGCGCTCAACGGTCGGTGCCGTCGCGCTCGGGCGGCCGATGGTTACCTGAGCTCGGCGACCGTCTCTTGAGACGTCCCACCGGTACTCGGTGGCCTCCTCGAGGTCCAGCACCACGCGCGTGACGGGCGGCTCGTCGCTGAAGGTGTCGCACCGGACGCGCTGCACGCCCAGCAGCTCCACCGTCCGCGGGCCCTTGGGCACGCGCCGAACAGCGTCCTTGGCGTCGATGTAAATGCGCGGCGGGTCGGGCAGCGTGTTGACGCCGAACTTCGTCGGCGCGGAGGTCGTGATCTCCACCGCCACGCCCTGTTCGTCCGCTCGCACCCGCACATCCGTTACGCACGGATGCACGTGCAGGATGCGCTCGGTCGAGTCCCACGTGACGGCGAGGCCCAGAGCGCGAAACACGTCGCCGACCGGCCCGATGTGCCGCCCATTGCGGAGTGTCACGGGCGCCGACAGATCGCGCTTCGTCCCACCAACGGTGAGCTTCCGGGCCCGGACATCAAGGCGCGCCTCGGAGCCGTCCGCCGCGGTGATCGCGAGCTGCCCTTTGCCCTGCTTGACCACGCGAGCGCCGATCGCAGAGAGGCACTGGCGGATCGGAGCGATCACTTTGCCGTCGCGTACCGTCGCCGGCGGCTTGAGCTCGAGCGCCTTGCCGGCGACGACGACCTGCACCGGCGGACTGGGCTTGGCCCGCGCCACCGCAGAGCCCGCGAGGCATAGCACGATGACGATCAGGCATACTAACCGACGGCGGGGCAGATGGCATGTCTCGCGGCTGGATCGCATTGCTCTGCACTTGTACATATGAGCCGACTGCTCCTCCCACCACAAGCAAAAAAAAGGCCCACAGCTCGCCCAGCATCACGCCCAGGCTTGCCGTTGGCGGCGAGAAGGCCTGTATCTGAAGCGGGTCGCGAGGGCCAGGCAGCCGGACGGCACCGGCCTGCTGGCGCTTCACGTGCGCCGTCGTGCAGTCATTCTCTTCTTACCAGGTTTGGTGGGAAATGTAAAGGTCAGGAGCACCGGGCTCCCTGGCGACGCGAGAGCTCTCGCGCCCTCCCCCCGGGAGCGCCGTTTCCGCCGTGTACCTTGACTTCCGGCCACGTCCGGGTAAGATGTCGGCCATTGTCCCCATCGGAGGAACGCAGCGTGACACTCCTGTACAAACCCGACTGGCCTGAGGCGAAGAAGCGTCTGACGGCGTGGTGGGATTGCGAGTTGTACGGCGGCCGACCGGCCATCCAGATCCAGGCGCCGCGCGACGAGCCGCTGCCCCACGGGCCCCGCCCGCCCGATCCCGACTCTCCCGAGCAGCGGTGGCTGGACGTGGAGTGGCGCCTGGCGCGCGCGGAGCATACCTTCGCCCACACGGCGTATCTGGGCGAGGCGTTTCCGCACTTCGGCACGGACATCGGCCCCGGAAGCCTGGCCCTGCATCTCGGATCGCCCGCCACGCTCCAGACGAACACCGTATGGTACGAGCCATGCCTGGAATCGCTCGCAGACACCGAGGTGATCCGGCGCGACCCGGAGGAGCCCTTCTGGCAGGTCACCATGGAGCTCGTTGGCGAGGGCATACGGCGGGGAGAGGGCAAGTACCTCACGTCGGTGCCCGACCTCATTGAGAACCTCGACATCCTGGCATCGCTGCGCGGCAACGAGGAATTACTCGTGGACCTCAGCGACGCACCGGAGCACGTGCATCGGCTCCTGCCGCAGATCCAGAGGCACTGGTTCGACGTCTTCGACATCGTCTACGATCGCATCAGGGACGAGGACGAGGGCTGCTGCTTCATCGCCTTCCAGATATGGGGGCCGGGGAAGACGGCGAAACTGCAGTCGGACGTCTCCTACATGCTCAGCCCGGAGATGTTCCGCGAGTTCGCCATGCCGGGCTTTCGCGAGCAGACCAAGTGGCTGGACTATAGCCTATACCACTGGGACGGGCCCGGGGCCATTCCACACCTGGATGCGCTGCTGGAGCTGCCGGACCTGAACGCGATCCAGTGGGTGCCGGGCGCGGGCAACCCGCCCGTACACGACTCGGAGTGGTTCCCGCTGTACCGGCGCATCCGCGAGGCAGGCAAGGGACTGCTGTTCACCGGCGCTCGCGCGGATACGTTGGAGATGCTGTACAAGGAGTTCGGGCCCGAGGGCGCCATGGCTGCATGCTCGGTGGAGTCAGAAGCCGAGGGACAAAGGCTGCTGGAGCAGTCGGCGACGTGGCTGTGACGGACCCGCTGCGGCCCGGGGCCGACGGGGAGCAGGACGTGCCGGGGCTCAGTCGAGCATATTCGCCGCCATGGCTTCGGCGGAGAAGAGAGCCAGATCCTCGAGGCGCTCGCCGACGCCTATGAGCTTGACGGGGATGCCGAGCTCCTCAACGATGGTCAGCACGGCGCCGCCCTTGGCGGTGCCGTCGAGCTTGGCGAGCATGAGCCCGGTGACGTCCACGGCGTCCCTGAACTGCCGCGCCTGGGCGATGGCGTTCTGCCCCATGGTGCCGTCGAGCACGAGGAGCGTCTCATCCGGCGGGCGCGCCAGCTCGCGCTCGATGACCCGCCGCACCTTCCTCAGCTCCTCCATGAGACTCGTCCGCGTGTGCAGTCGCCCCGCGGTGTCCACGATGACCACGTGAATCCCCCGGGCTCTGGCGGCCTCCAGCGAGTCGTACACGACGGCGCCGGGGTCGGCGCCGGCCTGGTGCTTCACGAAGTCGCACCCGATGCGGCCCGCCCATGTCTCCAGTTGCTCGATGGCGGCGGCGCGGAACGTGTCGGCCGCGGAGAGCAGCACGCTGTAGCCGTTCGCCTTGTACCAGTGGGCGATCTTGGCAATCGACGTCGTCTTCCCCACTCCGTTGACGCCGACAACCATGAAGACGGCCGGCGTCTCGGGACTCGTCGCGATGGGGACCTCGGCCTTCCCGAGGATAGACGCCACCTTCTCCTGCAGCAGCTTCCGCAGCGCCCCGGCGTCCGTCAGCTTCTGGCGGCGGGTCTCCTGGCGAAGCTGCTTCACGAGGTCAAGCGCCATCTCGACGCCCACGTCGGCCTCCACGAGCGCGTCCTCGAGCTGCTCGAGCAGCTCGTCGTCGATGCGCTCGCCTCCGCGGAGGAGGTCGCCGACTTTTCCGAGCAATCCCTTGAGCATGGGGGAATGAGACAAGGCAAAAGGTCAAGTGACCAGGCTAGAGCCCGCGCACAGCCCGCAGCGTGTCGCCTGCACTGACCCCCCGCGCCAACGGCTCAGTTCGTCGAGGCCTTCGCGGCCGCACGCTCTCTCTCCGCCGCCTCGATGGCGTCCCGGAGTTCGACGGCGATGCTGGTGGAGATGCCCGGCTCGCCCATCGTGACGCCCACGAGCCGGTCGGCCACCTCCATGGTGCCCTTGTTGTGGGTGATCACGATGAACTGGGAGTCTCGGGCGAACTCTCTCAGCACCCGCGCGAAGCGCTGGATGTTCTCATCGTCCAGAGCAGCGTCCACCTCGTCCACCACGCAGAAGGGGCTGGGGCGCACCTTCATCATGGCGAACAGCAGCGCGGTGGCCGTCAGCGCGCGCTCTCCGCCCGAGAGCAGGAGCAGATTCTGCTGGCGCTTGCCCGGGAGTTGCACGATCACCTCCACTCCCGTCTCCAGCACGTTCTCCGGGTCCGTGAGCACCAGTTCCGTGCGCCCGCCGCCGAACAGCTCCTTGAAGAGCCCGTCGAACTCGCGCGCGACTGCTCCGAAGGCCTCCATGAACGCGCCCGTGGTGGCCTCGTCAATCTGCTGCATGATCTCCAGCAGGTCGGCCTTCGCCTTCTCCATGTCCTCTCGCTGGCCGACGAGGAAATCCTCGCGCGCCTTCAGGCGCTCGTACTCCTCGATGGCCCCAACGTTGACGACGCCCATGTCGCGCAGCCTCGCCTTGAGGTCGCGCACCTGCCGTGACACCTCGCGGCGTTTGATATCTGCAGTGCAGTGCCGTGCGGCGTCGTCGGGCGTGAGCTCATACGCCTCCTGCAGCCGCTCCCGGATGTGGTTCAGCTCCGCCTCCTCCCGCGCGCGCCCCAGCTCTGCCCGGTGGACGCGGTTCTGGAGGCCCTCAAGCGACTCCTGAAGGCCACTCCGACTCGCGGCGACTTCCTCCATCTGTTCGTTGAGCGTGCGGACGGCCTCTTCTTGCTCGAGCAGCTTGGCTCGCACGTCCGCGGCTGCCTCGCGCTTGCCCGCCGCAGTGGTCTCCTGTTCCTGCGCCGCCGCCCGGATCTGCTCCTCGGTGTCGTCGAGCCCAGTGAGCTCGGCCTCGGCCTGCTCGGCCTCCTGCGCGAGCTCCGCGACCTGCTCCTGCAGGCGCTCCAGGGCCGAATCGGAGGAGCGGACCTGCTCCTCGGCCTCGGCGAGCGCCACCCGGAAGGTGGTCAGCTCGTCGCTTTCTGAGTCGGCGGCCTCCCGCGATTCGCCGATGGCCTGCTGCGCCGCCTCCACATCGGCTCCCATGGCATCGGCCTCTGCCTGCAGGCGCCGCGCGTCCTCGCCGCGCTCCTGCTGCTCCTGCTTCGTCTCCTGCAGCCGCGCCTCGGTCGCGTCACCGTCGCGACCCAGGACCTGCAGGCTTTCCTCGATCTGTGTAAGTTGCGCGCTCAGGTGATCGGCGTCGCGCGCCATACCGGCGCATGTGCCCTGCAGGGCAACGATTTCGGCTTCTCGCTTCTCAACGAACTCCGTGAGCCGAGTCATCTCCGTCACGCAGGCATCAGTGATCCGCTGCATGCGCCGCAGGGACGGGCGAGCGATCTCCAGCTCCTGCTCCAGCGCGGCGATGTCCCGCGCCCGGCCCACGGCCGAGCGGCTGCCCTCCGGTTGGAGTCCCCCGGCGATGACGCCGCCCTTCTCGAGCCTCTCGCCCATCAGGGTCACGAACCGCGCCGAGGCCAGGTGGCGCTTGTGGAGCCGCTGGGCAACCTCCAGGTCGGCGGTGACGATGACGTCCCCGAGCAGCAGGTCGAAGACGCGCCGCAAATGCCTGGGGAACTTGATCAACCGGCTGGCAAGACCGACGACGCCCTCCTCGGCGCCCGCGAGCGTCGCCGACACCGGGCTGCTCATGGGCGCGAGTGTGGCCAGCGCCAGGAACGTGGCGCGCCCTTGCCGGGTCTGCTTCAGGAACTGGACGGCGCGGATGGCCTCCTCGTGCCCGTCGGCGATCAGCCAGTGCAGCCGATCACCGAGTGCCGCCTCGATGGCCAGCTCGTATCGCTCGGCAACCTCGATGAGGTCCGCGATAGGACCCTGAAGGCCGCTGAGTTTGCCCTCCTCCCTGGCCTTGAGAACCGCCGCAACCCCATTCCCGGCGCCGTCCGTGCACGCGACCACCTCGCGGAGGATGGTCAGGGTGGACTCGAGCGACGAGACGTAGCGCTCCATGACGGTGCGCTTCTCGTCCTGTTCGGCGGCCAGCTTCTGCGCCGCCAGAAGCGCGCGGCGGTCGTCGGTGGTCGCCGACTGGAGGGCGTCGAGTGCCTGCTCCGTGTGGTCGAGCTCCTCCCGAACCGAGCCCAGCTTGTCCTTCAGGGCATCGCGGTTCTCCCGCAGGCGCTCCAGGCGTGCGCCGATGCGCCTGCTGCGCTCCGTCAGCTCATCCTCGAGCGCCTCCAGGCTCTGCTTCTCGCTCTGCGCGGCCACAGCCTGACCGGCAAGGTCCATGTGACGCTGCCGCAGCTCCTCCACCGCATCAGTCCGCTCCTGAGCAGCCGCCCGGGCCTGGGCCATCCGCTCCTCCACCTCCGCCAGCCGCGCCCTCGCATCCGCCGCCGCCTGCCCGCGCTCCTCCTGCTCCCCGCGCATGCCGTCCGCCTGCTCGCCCAGGCTCTGCACTCGCCGCCTGGAGGCGGCGATCCGCTGCTTGAGCAGTTCCCGACGCTCGTTCAGGGAGCGCAGCCGTTCCTCGGCGAGTGCTTTCTCGGCATCGGCCCGCTCGGCCTGAGACTCGTTCCGCGTGGCCTCGTCTCGCAGGCGCTGGAGCTTCTCGGCCACCGTGGCAGTCTGCGTCTGCAGCTTCTCGTGCTCCGTGGCCAGCTTGGATACCTGTGCGCGCGTCCCGGCCACGTCCGCCTCGGCCACCTGGTGTTCATGCGCAAAACGACCCAGGCGTTCGCGATGGCGCTGGTGCTCAGCCACCAACAGCGCCAGCTCGAGCCCGTGGAGCTCCTCGGTGAGCTGTTTGTGCTCGCGCGCCCGTTCTGCTTCGCGCGCGAGCGGCTCGCGCTGCGAGGTCAGCTCGGCGACGATGTCATTGAGCCGGACGATATTCGCCTCGGTTCCTTCCAGCTTCCGCATCGTCTCCCGGCGGCGGCGCCGGTACTTCTGCACGCCGGCGACCTCGTCGAGGAGCTCCCGCCTGTCCTCTCCCCGGAGACTCAGGACCAGATCGACCTGCCCCTGGGTGAGCACGGAGTAGGCCTGCTTGCCGATGCCCGTATCGAGGAACAGCTCCAGGATGTCGCGGAGGCGGCACTTGGCTTTGTTGAGCCGGTACTCAGTGTCGCCCGAGCGGAAGATACGGCGCGAGACAGTCACCTCGGAGAAGTCGATGGGGAGCGAGCCGTCGGAGTTATCGACTGTCAGGGACACCTGGGCCAAGCCAAGGGGCCGGCGCCCATCGGTGCCGGCAAAGATGACGTCGCGGGCGGAGCTGCTGCGCAGCGTCTTCATGCTCTGCTCGCCGAGCACCCACATCACGGCGTCGGCGATGTTGCTCTTGCCCACACCATTGGGGCCGACAATAGCGGTGATGCCCGGTCCGAAGTCGAAGACCGTCTTCTGCGCGAACGTCTTGAAGCCGTGGAGTTCCAGGCTCTTGAGGTACACGAAGCAATCACCCGTGCTGTGATCACGCGGCTGCGACACTTGCTGCGACGTTAGCGGCGGCAGAAACGTGGCTGGACGGCGGAAGGTGCTGCTGAATCCCCAACTTCCCTGCTATGGCCCGTGCCTCGGCGACGGATAGTATACAGCGGGGCCCCGGCGTCGTCAACCGGTGAGGGGGCTGGATGGGGCCCCGGATCCCGACCAGAATCGGGCAAAGCTCAGGACGTTGGCATTCAGCTCTCTCCGTGTCGCGGCAAGCAAAACCGTGAGCAACGTACTGCACATCGCACCATCCGTTCTCCCCGAGGCACACGTCGAGCTCAGCCTTGAGGCGTCCGTATCGTGCTTCCTGGAGCACTGCCGGGCCCGGAACCTGTCGGAAGCGACTTCGCACGTGTACCAGCGTCGCCTGCTTGCGATGGTGGCTTGGCTGCGAGAGGCCTGTGGCATCATAGCGGTGGGGCAGGTATCTGCCGCACACCTGCACGCCTACCTCGACCACCGGAGAGGAGAGGGCTGCCTGAGGCGAGATGGGAGTGGGAGGCCGTCTGAGCCACCGAATGTGCTGTCGCCCACGACGCTGCGCGCCCATATCGTCACCGTCCGAGGGCTGTGGAATTGGCTCGTCGCCGAGGGCCTTGCGAGCGAGAGTCCTGCGGCGGCTGTTCCCAAGCCCCGGGTGCCGAACAAGGTCATCCCGGCCCTCTCGGAGGCGGAAGCCCGAAGCCCGCTATCACAGCCCGACAAGAGGACCTTCTTCGGCCTGCGGGACCATGCGGCCCTGGTCCTCATGCTGGGCACCGGCGTGCGGGTGTCAGAGGCGCTCACGCTTCGGCTGACAGACATCGACTTGCCAGCCCACAAGCTCAAGGGATAGTCAAGGGTGCAAAGGAGCGGGAACTCCCACTGTCCCCGCGAGTGGAGGGGACGCTCAGACGCTACCTCCTCACACGCAACTCGGTGATGGCGGCGCTGGCAGACCGCGGCGGCACGGCTACGGACCTCGTGTTCCCCGGTCGGTCCGGCCGCAGGCTCCACCGGCGGGACCTCCATCGTCGCCCTGCGCGGTACGCCGGGGCAGCCAGCGTGCGGAACCGCTGCAGCCCTCACATCCTCCGCCACAGCTTCGCCCTCAGCTTCATCAGAACCGGAGGCCAGCCGTTCCAGTTGCAGGTCCTTCTGGGCCACAGTTCGCTGGAGATGACGCGCCGCTACTGCAACCTCGCGTCGCAGGACGCTTTCGAGCAAGGGCGCGCGTTCAACACCTCCCTGCCGCCCTCCTTCCGGAGGCGGCATCTCCTCGTATCACTCTTGCCCGACTACGCCGTCTGTGCTATGGTGGGCCAGTGGCCTCTTCGTACCGACAGGAATCCAGGACCGGAGGCCTTCGCGAGACACGAACTGACCGTCAAAAGGGGGGCGGCGCTATGACCGCGACACAAATGGCGATTGACAACCACGCGTCTCATCGGCATGCGCGAGTGCCGCGCCCCGTCGCCGGAGGTGCCACACAGTAGGGCACTGACCATCACGCTGACCATAGCGCCCACGGGGCACACGGCCTCAGTGGGCGTTTTCGTTGTCTCCGGCCACCGGCACGCGCGCAGCGCCGGTGGTCGTTTCATCAGGCGGGGGGAGAAGCAAAGAGCAAACTGCACATGGACACAGGCATCCTCAATCAGGTCGCATCCGCATCACGGCTGCACGAGGGCGACGAGGGCGTGCGGCGGGTGTTGCGCGTCGTCTACCGGGAGGGCCCACTGCCGCTCAAGGCACTCGCCCGGCACACGCGCCTCCCGGTGCCCGTCGTGGCGGCCGTGCGGCGGGAGTTGGAGAAGCGGGACCTGCTCCGGCGCGCCGGCGGCGTCACGCTGACGCGGCGCGGGAGGCGCTTCGTCACGCGTCGGCTCGGCATCCGTGCGCCGGCCTCCTTCGCGTGCGGCGCCTGCAGCGGCCCCCGTATCCAGATCCCGCCGACCCTCCGCGGACTGCTGGAGAAGCTGCGAACGCACCTCAGCGGCCGTCCCACGGTGGACGTGGCCCTCGACCAGTCCCACGGCACGGCCGAGACCGCCCTGCGGCGCGCGCTGTACATGCACCAGCACGACGCCCTCGAGGGGCGCGAGATCGTCCTGCTCGGCGACGACGACCTCGTGTCGGTGGCGGTATGCCTGCTGCTGCGGCATCTCGGGGCGACCGCCGAGCGGGGCGTGTGCGTGCTCGACGTGGACGCCCGCGTGCTGGACTACATCGCGAACGTGGCCGAGGCCGACAATCTGCCCATCATGTGCTGCGCGCACGATCTCCGCGAGCCTCTGCCCCCCACCTTCCTGGGCCACTTCGACACCTTCGCCACCGACCCACCATATACGGCGGCGGGCGCGAAGCTGTTCGTCTCCCGGGGGCTATCGGCCCTCAAGGGCGGCCCCGGCCGGCAGGGCTTCCTCTGCTTCTGCCACAAGCGCAGCGACTCCATGGTGGACGTCCTCGCCGCCCTCGTCGGCATGCACCTGCAGCTCGACGAGATCATCCCGGCCTTCAACGACTACGAGGGCGCCTCCATCCTCGGCAGCTCCAGCCAGATGATCCACCTGCTCACCACGGCCCGC
>JASFTE010000018.1:0-19114 GCA_050114035.1 Armatimonadota bacterium
TCGCAGCCCACACCGCCTACCTCGACCGCGCCCGCCGCGAGGCGCGGGACCTCGGGGAGCGGCTCGCAGCCGCCGCGCTCCGGGACGCAACAGACGGCCGGACGCCGAAGACGGACGAGGACCGCTTCCTGGCGTACATGGATTCCCCCTGGGTCGCCCTCGACCCGTACCTGGAGAACCTCACCAACGGCACGATGCGCTGCGAGGGCTCAGTGATCCAGGAGGCCCTCGACGCGGGGACCTTCACGGAGCCCGAAGCAGCGAAGCTGCTCGCCGAGGCCGGCGAGATCCTCCGCGAGGCCCTCGCCGCCCGAGCACGAGGCGACCTCGAGGGGGCCAACCGGCTCCTGGTGAAAGCCAGCGCCTGCTGGACGCACGCCACCTGGAAGCAATTCCTCGAGGCCGACGTCATCGGCACAGCCCAGCCCGACGCCTACCGACCTCTCTGAACATGACGCGCCATGACCGGGTGGCACGGGTAGCTTGTCTACCCGTGGATTCGTCACACCGCGCATGCACCGGTTGACGAGCAACCGGTGCCACACGTAAGAGGGAGATATGAAACCACTCACCCCCCACATCCTCGAGACCCCCGTCGCCGGCATCAAACGCATGACGGACATTGCCCTCACGATGCCAAGCGGTCGCTCGCGACCGCCGTGCATCCGCCTCGAGATCGGCGACTCGGACTTCGACACGCCGGAGCACATCCGCGAGGCCGGCATCCGCGCCACCCGCGAGGGCAAGACCCACTACACCGACAAGCCCGGCACCATGGAGCTGCGCGAGGCCATCGCCGAAAAGCTGCAGCGGGAGAATGGCCTGGAGTACCGCCCGGCCGACGAGATCTGCGTCACTCAGGGCGGCATGGGCTCCGTCTTCACGGCCCTGGCGACGCTGGTTGCGCCGGGCGAGGAGGTGCTCATCAGCGACCCGGCGTGGCCCGAGTTCCTCGGCATCATCGCCACCACCGGTGCCCGGGCCGTTCCCGTGCCCGTGCGCGAGGCGGACGGCTTCAACCTCACCGCCGCCGCCATCGAGGACCGCCTCACGCCGCGCTCCAAGCTCATCCTGCTCAACTCCCCTCACAACCCCACCGGCGGCGTCATGACGCGCGATAGCCTCGCCGCCATCGCCGAGCTGGCCGAGACGCACGATCTCTACGTGCTCTCCGACGAGCTCTACGAGAAGCTCATCTACGACGACGCCGAGCACCTCAGCTTCGCCGCGCTCCCCGGCATGTGGGAGCGCACGGTCACCACCAACGCCCTGAGCAAAGTCTACGCCATGACCGGCTGGCGCATCGGCTACTCGGCCGCGCCGCGCCGCATCATGGAGCAGATCCACAAGGTGCACTACTACACGGCCACGTGCTGCAACGCCATGGCGCAGGAGGCCGCCCTCGCGGCCATCACCGGCCCGCAGGACTGCGTCGAGGAGATGCGGCAGGAGTTTCTGGCGCGCCGCGACTTGCTCGTGGCGGGCCTCAACGAGATTCCCGGCTTCTCCTGCCGGCCGCCCCTCGGCGCCTTCTACGTCTTCTGCAACGTCGGCGAGCTGGGCGTTCCGTCCGAGGAACTGGCCCTCCGCATCCTGCGCGAGGCCGAGGTGTCAACCGTCCCGGGCGTCTACTTCGGGGCCAACGGCGAGGGCTTCCTCCGCCTCACCTACTGCAACTCCCGCGACAACATCGCCGAGGCCCTCCGCCGCATCGCGCGGCTGCTCTCTTCGGCGCCCTAGGTCCGGCCTCCCCCCTCCCCGGTCGGGGTAGACGAGCACCGACCGAACCCCCAAGAGGACACGGTCGCCCAACCGTCGAATCCCCGAGAGCCCTCGCGCCCACCTACTCAACAGGGATGTGCTGCTGATCGGCCATCCAGGAGAGGTAGGGGAGAGAGACCCAGCGTGACCACGATCAGAGGCACCGACGGCGAAGAAGAGTGCATCGAGTACTCGCCCTTCCATACCACACTTGAGAACATCCCCTATGCCGCCATGCTTCTGCTCGGCGCCGCGATCATCGTCGTTGGCTTGGGTGGGCACACCTGGACCTGGATCGCAGCCATCGGATTCATCCTCTATGGTGTGGCGGGTTCATTCTGGATCATCATTGCCCTCTGCCCACACTGCCCCAGCTACGGGGAACGTTCGTGCCCCTGTGGATACGGAATGATCTCAGCCCGGCTCCGGCCAAAGGGCGACGACGCGCACTTCGCGCGGAAGTTCCGCCAGACCATCCCCACCATCGTGCCGCTGTGGTTCATTCCTGTCATCATCGCTGCCACTGCGCTGGTCAAGTCCTTCGCCCTGCCAATGGCGATCCTGGCGGGGGTGTTCGTACTGGACGCCTACATCATCTTGCCCTGGCTCTCAAGGGGGCACGGATGCAAGGATTGCCCGCAGCGCGACCTGTGTCCGTGGTGGACCACGAAGGCCGCTCTAGTCCCGGGGACACCCAATCCCGGGGACACCTGATTCCGAGGACACCTCAGTTGGTCTTCCCGCCGGTGCTTCCATTGCCCCCTGCGAATCCGGGGACACAATGCCCATTTCTGCTCTTGAATTCCGGGCTTCCATCCCCGACCGCAACATCCTCACGCCCCGTTGCCGCTGAGGACACCGGGACGCCTCGATCCGAGCTACCCTCGAAAGGTGTGCAAAAGGGTTTGGCGGTAACCTCCTGGTTGAATACCAGTGAGCGGAAGCTCACCCAAGGAGGCTACCACCATGAAGCAGGATATCACGCCGGAGGGTCGGACGCAACGTGTGACGTGGGAGACGTTGGAGGGCTACATTCGGGAGCGGGCGCAGGAGCTGATCCAGGAGCTGCTCGAGGAGGAGGTGACGGAGCTGTTGGGTCGTGGGAAGTCGGAGCGCCGTGCGCTGGTGGACGCGGCGCCTGGGTATCGCAATGGGCATACGTCTACACACCTATTGACGGGAGCTCGAGTGCCGTCCGTGGATGGTCCTGGCCGGCTCGACTGCTACGGCCGAGCTGTGATGCCGATCCTGATCAGCTCCCTCTCCATCTCCCTCAGTGGGTAGAAGCCCTCCAGGTCGGCCCGCAGCACTCCCTTGCTGTCGATCAGCAGCGTCCGAGGGATCGGCCCGAGGTTGATCGCCTTCGCGAGCTCCTGGACTGCTTCGCTGTTCGGATCGGCCCAGAGCGTGGGAAACGTGGTCCCGTGCTGCTTCACGAACGCCCGTGCCTGGTTTGGGCTGCCGTCGAGGCTAATCCCGATGACCTGCAGGCCGTCGCCCTCGTACTTCTCGTGAAGCGCCTGGAGGTGCGGTGCCGCCACGGCGCACGGCTCGCACCAGCTCGCGCCGAAGTCCAGGAGCACGGGATTCCCGCGAAGCTCCGAGAGCGTCACCGTGCCGCCGGCCACATCGGGGAACGTGAAGTCCGGCGCGGGCCTACCCAATACGCTCCCGCTGGGCTCCTCTGCGACGCCGCCACTGGGCCCTCCTACGCCGCCGCCGCTCTGCTCCGGGCGACATCCGGAGAACGCGATGCCGAGTGCAAGACCGGCAATGGCCAACGCTCCGCGCCAGAGTGTTGCCCCCGTAACACGCATTCGCCTGGTGTTCTGCTGCATACTGTGAGCGCTCCGCCCTCGCGGCTTCTGCTGCGCCGCCGTAGGCATGAGGCTGGCTACACTGTGATGTCTGCTCTACCGATATGTTCAACAACCGGGGCCTCATCAACTCCTCCATACACGCCAACCAGTCGTCCTCTTGTGACGCCGGGAAGGGCAGCGTCTCGCGACCGACGAACCAGCAGGCGAGCCGACGACACCCGCCCCCGAGCTGGCCCGCGGGGAGGCACACAGGCCGATGACCGACATCACGGAGCGCATCCACGAGCGAGCACGGGCCCTGCGCAAGACCATCGTGCTCCCCGAATCAGAGGACGAGCGCACACTGCGCGCCGCCGCGGCGGTCACTGCACGGGGGGTCGCCAGTATCGTGCTGCTCGGGGACCCCGACGACGTGCGCCGTAGAGCCGCCGGGCTCGGCATCAACATCAGGGGCATACACATCATGGCCCCGGGCGATCCGGCGTGGCTCGACACGCACGCCGAGCTGCTTTTCGAGCTGCGCAAGCACAAGGGCATGACGGTGCAGCAGGCCCGGGAGCTCGCCGTCCATCCCCTCTACTGCTCCGCCCTCATGCTCAAGAGCGACGAGGCGGACGGTTCGGTGGCGGGCGCGGTGAACACCACGGCGGACGTCCTGCGGTCACTGCTGCAGATTGTGAAGACGGCCCCGGGCATAAACACGGTGTCGAGCTGCTTCGTGATGGCGACCGGGCGCGAGGAGTTCGGCGAGAACGGGAACCTCATCCTGGCCGACTGCGCCGTGATGCCCGACCCCACGGCCGAGCAGCTCGCCGATATCGCCATCAGCAGCGCCGAGAGCGCCCGCCTGTACCTGGAGTGCACGCCGCGGGTCGCGATGCTGTCCTTCTCCACGAAGGGCAGCGCCTCGCACCCGCGGGTGGACAAGGTGGTGCAGGCGACGGAGATCGCCCGCGAGAAGGCGTGGAACATCTTCGTTGACGGGGAGCTCCAGGCCGACGCGGCGCTCGTGCCCGAGGTGGCCGCCAAGAAGTGCCCCGACAGCCCCATCAAGGGCCGGGCGAACGTGCTCATCTTCCCTGATCTGGACACCGGCAACGTGGCGTACAAGCTCGTGCAGCGCTTCACGGGCGGGCAGGCCTATGGCCCGCTCATCCAGGGCCTCGCCAGGCCCGGGATGGACCTGTCCCGGGGCACGACTGCCGACGAGATCGTCGATGTCGTGGCTCTGGCCGCCCTGCAGGCCGGGGCGGCGGACCTGCGCGACGGCGGGGGCGAAGCGTCCTCATCGGCTGCCCCGGCGTGGCCGTGAAGCATGCCCGCGGGCACTGCACCGAGCGGACGGACGGGTGAGAGCGATGGCAACCGGCCTCTTCATAGCCGCCACCGGCCAGCATAGCGGGAAGACCACCGTGTCCCTGGGGCTCATCCGCGCCTTCACACGGCGCGGCCTCAAGGTCGGCTACATGAAGCCCGTCGGCCAGCGCACGGTGGAGGTGGACGGCGTCGTCGTGGACGAGGACGTGAGCCTCATTGACGCCACCTACGGCGCCGGAGCCAGCGCTGCCGCCGCCGGCCCGGTCACTGTTCCGCCCGGCTTCACGGCGGAGTTCCTCAATGGCGGCGACTCCAAGCCCCTGGCAGAGAAGATCCGCGAGGGGTACGCCGAGGTGGGGCGAGATCAGGACATCGTCATCATCGAGGGCACCGGCCACGCGGGCGTCGGCGCCGTCATCGAGCTCAGCAACGCCTCCGTCGCCCAGCTGCTCGGCTCCAGGGCTATCATCATCACCGGCGGCGGCATCGGGAAGCCCATCGACGAGTTCGCGCTCAACGTGGCGCTCTTCGAAAGAGACAACGTGCCGATCCTGGGGGCCGTGGCCAACAAGGTGATCCCGGACAAGCTCGACAAGGTGCGCGCATACGTTGAGAAGGGCCTGGCGGCCACCGGGCATCGCCTGTTCGGCGCCATCCCGCTGCGCGAATCCCTCAGCGAGACCACGGTGGCCCAGCTCGTGGATGAGCTGGGCGCGGAGGTGGTAAGCGGCGAGGCTCACCTGGACGCCCACATCCGCCGCTACGTCGTGGGCGCGGCCTCCGCGCATCGCATGATGGCGCACTTCGGCAAAGGCGTGCTCGCCATCGTGCCCGGCGACCGGGATGATCTCGTGCTCGCCGCGCTCAGCTCCGCCGTCGTGGGCGAGACCGGCCGCTACAGCGTCAGCGCGCTGTGCCTCACCGGCGGCGTACTGCCGCACGAGAACATCATGCGCATCATCAGACGCGCGGAGACCCCGGTCATCGCCCTCGACGCCGGCACATTCGTCGCGGCGTCGAAGATCGACGACGTGGTCGCCAAGATCCGCCCCGGCGAGACGCAGAAGATCCGCCTCGCGAACGTGCTCGTCGAGAAGTACGTTGATGTCGATGGCCTGCTCGATGCCATGGGCGTCTCCGTCCCCGCCACGTAGGCGAGCCGCTCTGTTGGCTCGCGCCGTTGCCGTCTCAGCCGTCGGCTCCACCAACCGAAGGGAGGCGCTGACTCCATGCGCCGTCACCCCATTCACGTGCTCTGCGCCGTAATCGCCGTCGCCGCCGTGGCCGTCGCGATCGCCGCCAGGCCCGGCATCTCGCAGCCGCCTGCCGATGACGCCGGGATCGACCAGGCGATCATGAGCCTCCAGCGCCAACTGATCCAGGCGTGGGTAGACGTCGCCGATGAGGTCGCCGCGAATCCGCTCTTCCTGCATGAGCGTGGCGAGGAGGCCGAGCAGCTCCTCGCCCGCGCCGAGGCGCTCGGCAGGATCAGGCACGAGCTGTTCGAGGCCTTGACCCCGCCGCGACGGGGGCGAGAGCTGCCCGAGATGGCGGGCCGATTCCAGTTCGTCGAGTGGGCCCAGGAGCCCATGCAGTACTGGGTCCTGGACACCGCCACGGGCGAGCTGGATCGCCGCCAGGCGCCGCATTAGCGACTGACAGACGGTGCCTTCGCCTCATTCGGAGCGGCTCTTCTGATCGTTCTGGCCGCGACACCTGCACGCGGTCTCCCTGATGGAGAGGTGCGGCCGCTCTGTGACGAGCAGATCGCACTGCCCCCCTCCCCGCCTCCTCGCGATGTCGAGCCGGTCTCGCCCCAGCCCCCCACATGACCATCTAAGCACGCGTTACTCGTTGTTGATAAGGTTTAATCCATTTAGAAAGGAATAGCAAAATATGCCTGTAGTTTGTGGTACATAGTACCGTAATCGCCAGTATAAGAAGGATAAGCCACGCGAGACGCTGCGTCGGGCGCCCGTATCGCCGCTGACAGGTGGAGCCCCGGCCAGTGTCGGTCATCATGCTCGCGCGTCGCAGAAGGGGGGAGAGCATCACATGAAGTCACCTCGCTGGCAACGTGCCCGCGCGCCGCGCAAGCTCGTCGCCGTGCTTCTCTCTGCCGGCCTTATCTGTGTCGTTTCCGCGCGGATGCCCGCGGCTCGGGCCGACGGCGCCCAGGGGGGGCAGGAGACGCCCGATCTGACGGAACTGAGCATCGAGGACCTCATGAACATCGAGGTCACCTCCGCCGCCAAGAAAGCCGAGAAGCTCTCCGAGGTCGCTGCAGCGGTCTTCGTCATCACGCCGGAGGACATCCGGCGTTCCGGCGTCACGACCATTCCTGAAGCGCTGCGGATGGTGCCCGGACTTCAAGTGGCACGCGTCGATGCAAACCAGTGGGCCATTAGCGCCCGGGGGTTCAATGAGGGGATCGCGAACAAGCTGCTCGTGCTGATCGATGGCCGAAGCGTTTACACTCCCATGTTCTCGGGAGTCCTGTGGGACGTTCAGGATACCCTCCTGGAAGATATTGACCGCATCGAAGTCATCCGGGGCCCCGGCGGCGCCCTGTGGGGGGCGAACGCCGTCAACGGCGTCATCAACATCATCACCAAGAGGGCGAGTGAGACGCAAGGGGGTCTGCTGGCCACAGGCGGCGGGACGGAAGAGCACGGTTTTGCGGGGGTGCGGTACGGCGACGCGCTGGGCGAAAACGGTCACTACCGGGTCTATGCGAAGTGGTTCGATCGGGACGAGAGCCCTGGCGGCAACGACGACTGGCGCATGACTCGCATGGGATTCCGCGCCGATTGGGATCTGGGCGAATGGGACGCCGTCACCGTGCAGGGCGACTACTACGATGGCAGGATAGGAGAGCGGAGTGCCGTCCCCATTCTCACGCCGCCATTCTCCGAGACCTTCGACTCTGACTCGCCTGTCTGTGGCGGCAACGTCCTGTGCCGCTGGCAGCGCGAGTTCTCCGAGGATTCAGACCTGATCCTCCAGCTCTACTACGACCACACCGAACGCGACTCGGTCACGTTGAGAGACGAGGTGGACACCGTCGACCTCGATCTCCAGCACCGACTCCCCAGTGGGAGCCGACACGATATCCTATGGGGACTTGGGTACCGGTCGATTGTCGATGATGTCACGCTTACGTCGGCAGTGTCGCTGGACCCCGTCAGCCGCGACCACGATCTTCTCAGTGCCTTCGTCCAGGATGAGATCACGCTCGTAGAGGATCGGCTCGACCTCACGTTAGGCTCCAAGTTCGAGCACAACGACTACACCGGCTTCGAGGTGCAGCCCAGCGCACGGGTGGCCTGGCAGCCAAACGAGCGGGAGGCCGCGTGGGCCGCGATCTCGAGAGCGGTTCGGACCCCGAGCCGAATAGAACACGACGCCCGGGTGAACCTCGCAGTACTTGAGGTGCCAGGCGCTGGCACTGGCCTGGTCAGCGTTCTCCCAAGCCCGGACATGGAGTCGGAAGAACTCGTGGCCTACGAACTGGGCTACCGAACACAGGCCAGCGATTGGCTCTTTCTCGATGTCGCCGGCTTCTGCAACCGATACGATAGCCTCCGGACGGTGGAGCCCGGGGAGCCATTCCTGGAACTCTCGCCCTCCCCGCCGCATCTCGTCCTTCCCGTGTCTCTGGGCAACAAGATGTCTGGGGAGACGCACGGAGTGGAGCTGGCGGCCCAGTGGCAGCCGGTGGACTGGTGGCGGGTGGATGCAGCGTATAGCTATCTTCGGATGAGCCTGCATCTGGATGCGGATAGCGGGGACACATCGTCGCTGCAGGCCGAGGGGCAAAGCCCACGTAACCAGTTCTCCCTGCGGTCCATGATGGATCTGCCCGGGGACCTGGAGTTCGACTGGTGGCTGCGCTACGTGGACGGCCTGGACGCCCTGGACCTGGACAGCTATGTCGGCCTGGACCTTCGGCTTGGTTGGCGGCCCAGCGAGGACCTGGAACTGTCCATCGTAGGCCAGAACCTGCTGGAGAGCCACGATCTCCAGTTCGCCCCCGCCTTACTACTCAACGAGGCGACCCGGGCGGAGCGGGGCGTGTACGCGGACGTGACCTGGCGATTCTGAGCCAACGAAGCGCGGCCCACAGCCGGACATGGGGCGCGCTCTGCATCCGGCACGCGGCACGGGAGGCAACATCACATGAGGCGACACCACTGCCAGCGCATCGACGTCGGCCGTTCTCTTCAGGCGACGGTTCTCGCCATTGGCCTCACCTGTCTCCTTGCGTCCCCATCGACGGCTGCGCCCACGACTGGCGGGGAGGAGGCAGGGGGGCCGCCTGGCGATCTGACGCAACTGGCCATCGAGGACCTCATGAACATCGAGGTCACCTCCGCCTCCAAGAAAGCCGAGAAGCTCTCGGAGACCGCCGCGGCCGTCTTCGTCATCACCCAGGAGGACATCCGCCGCTCGGGGGCCACGAGCATTGCGGAGCTTCTGCGCATGGTCCCGGGAGTCCAAGTGGCGCGGATCGACGCGAACAAATGGGCGATCAGTTCGCGCGGGTTCAACCACCGCTTCGCCCAGAAGCTGCTGGTGCTTATCGACGGCCGCAGCGTGTACACGCCGCTCTTTTCCGGCGTGTACTGGGATGCTCAGGATAACCTGTTGGCGAACATTGATCGTATCGAAGTCATCCGTGGGCCCGGTGGCACCCTCTGGGGAGCGAATGCGGTCAACGGCGTCATCAACATCATCACCAAGAAGGCGATGGGAACGCAAGGCGGGCTTCTGACCACGGGCGGCGGGACTGAAGAGCGAGGTCTTGCGGGGGCGCGCTATGGCGGCCAGATCGGCGAAGCCTGTCATTACCGCGTGTACGGCAAGTGGTTCGACCGAGATGCGGGTGCTGACGGGGCCGATGACTGGCACATGGGTCGCGTGGGCTTCCGCACTGATTGGCATCTGAGCGAAGCAGACTCGCTCACCGTGCAGGGCGACTACTACAATGGCAAGGTCGGGGAGACGGCTACGCTGCCAGCCCTGACCCCGCCATTCTCTGAGACCTTCGAGGCTGCGCCCGAGGTATCTGGCGGCAACGTGCTGCTGCGTTGGGAGCGCGAGTACTCCCAAGACTCAGAGCTGGCCCTGCAACTCTACTACGATCGCATCGAGCGGGACTCGCCCTTCCTGGGAGAAGAGCGAGACAGCTTCGACCTCGATTTCCAGCACCGATTCCCCCTCGAGGACCGGCACGACATGCTCTGGGGACTCGGATACCGATTCACGGCTGATGATACAGAGGCTAGCTCAGCAGTCTCCCTCAACCCCCAGAGCGCCGAGGACCACCTCTTCAGCGCCTTCGTCCAGGACGAGATCACGCTCCTGCAGGATCGGCTCAAGCTCACGTTGGGCTCGAAGTTCGAGCACAACGACTACACCGGCTTCGAGTTGCAGCCCAACGCACGCCTCGTTTGGAGCCCGGGCGAGCGAGACACCGTGTGGGCAGCCGTGTCCAGGGCCGTTCGCACCCCCAGCCGATCAGATCGTGGGGCGCGGATCGACCTCGTAGCACTTGAGGTGCCCGACGCGGGCGTTGGGTTGGTGAGCGTTTTCGCAAACCCGAGGGTGGCGTCCGAAGACCTGCTGGCCTGCGAACTCGGCTACCGGACGCAGCCCTCGGATCGGCTCTTTCTCGATGTCGCGGGCTTCTATAACCGATACGACGACCTCGTGGCCGCGGAGGCTGCGCTTCCCTTCTTCGAGCCTTCGCCCTCCCCCCCGCACGTCGTTCTGCCCTTCGTGGGGGGCAATCGGATGAGTGGGCAGACGTGCGGGATCGAGGTGGCGAGCCAGTGGCAGGTCCTGGACTGGTGGCGGGTGCATGCGGCGTATAGCTATCTCATGATGGACCTGGACGTGGATGAGGATAGCGGGGAGATTGTGTCGGCAAACGATGAGGGGACAAGCCCACCCCACCAGTTCTCGCTCCGGTCGATGATGGATTTGCCCAACGACCTCGAGTTGGACTGGTGGCTGCGCTACGTGGACAGCCTGGATAGCATGGACGTGGGCAGCTACGCCACTTTGGACCTTCGGCTTGGCTGGCAGCCCAGCGAGGACTTCGAGCTATCGCTGGTGGGCCAGAACTTGTTCGAGAGCGACACGCCCCAGTTCGGCTCGTCGCTCGTCAGCGCCGAGGCGACCAGAGTGCAGCGCGGGGTGTACGCGAAGGCGACGTGGCGGTTCTGAGCAGATGACTGCAACTGGCGCTGCCGTGCCCGCATAGGCCAGAGGAGAGAGCAACAGATGAGCCGACATCGGTCGCAGACCATCTGCCTCCCGGGGCGCGTGCTTTGGGCGCTGGTCGCCCTCAGCCTCGCATGTGCCCCTCTGTCCATCGCCGCCGGGGCGCGGGCCGACGAGGGCGAGCAGGCGCCTGAGACGCCCAAGGCCGATCTCACCGAACTGAGCCTCCAGGACCTCATGAATATCGAGGTGACCTCGGCCTCGAAGAAGGCGGAGAAGCTCTCCGAGACTGCCGCGGCCGTCTTCGTCATCACCCAGGAGGACATCCGCCGCTCGGGCGTGACGACCATTCCCGAGGCGCTGCGAATGGTCCCGGGGGTCCAGGTGGCACGGCTGAATGCGAGCAGTTGGGCCATCAGCGCGCGCGGCTTCAACGATCAGTTCGCTCAGAAGCTCCTCGTCCTGATCGATGGCCGAAGCGTGTACACGCCTCTGTTCTCGGGAGTCTACTGGGACTTGCAGGATACGTTCCTCGATGACATAGACCGCATCGAGGTCATCCGCGGCCCCGGAGGCGCCCTCTGGGGAGCAAACGCCGTCAACGGCGTCATCAACATCATCACCAAGAGAGCCGAAGATACCCAAGGCAGCCTCCTGACCACCGGCATGGGGACGGAAGAGAAGGGCTTTGCAGCCCTCCGCCACGGTGGGTTGCTGGGCGAAAGCGGTCACTACCGCGTCTACGCGAAGTGGTTCGATCGCGACGGGGGCCCCGACTCCTGGGACACGACGCGCGCCGGACTCCGCGCCGATTGGGCACTCGGCGACAGAGACATCCTCACGGCACAGGGCGACTGGTACGACGGCGACCGAGCGGGCAGATCCACCATCCCCACCTTGACTCCCCCATTCTCGGAGACACTGGGCATGGAGTCCCGTGTCTCCGGGGGGAATGTCCTGCTGCGTTGGGAGCGGCAGCTCTCCGACGACTCGGACCTGCACTTGCAGCTTTACTACGACCGCACCGAGCACGGAGAGGGCTCCGGAATACAGCGCGACACCTTCGATCTGGACTTCCAGCACCGCTTCCCGCTCGGGGAGCGCCACGAAGTCCTCTGGGGGCTGGGCTATCGATCCAGTGCCGACGATATCCCCGGCAGCGCGACGTTCTCCGTGGACCCCGGCAGCCGGCACGACGAGCTCCTCAGCGCCTTTGTCCAGGACCAGATCGCCCTGCAGCAGGATCGGCTCCAGCTCACGGTAGGCTCCAAGTTCGAGCGCAATGACTACACTGGCTTCGAGGTGCAGCCGAGCGCTCGCCTGAGCTGGCGCCCGAGCGGGCATGAGACCGCATGGGCCGCGGTGTCCAGAGCCGTCCGGACGCCCAGCCGAATGGAGCACGATGGCCGGGTGAACGTGGCGGCACTTGAGATGCCGGGCGCAGGCGTCACGCTGGTCAGCCTCTTCGCCAACCGGGATATGGAATCCGAGGATCTTCTCGCCTACGAGCTGGGCTACCGGACGCAGGCAAGCGATGAGCTCTTCCTCGATATCGCCGGCTTCTACAACTGCTACGATGACCTGTGGACCCTGGAGCCTGGGGAGCCCTTCGTGGAGCTCTCGCCCTCGCCCCCGCATCTCGTCCTTCCCTCCTTCGCCGACAACAAGATGTCCGGCGAGACGTATGGCGTCGAGCTTGCGGCCCAATGGCAGGCCACGGATCGCTGGCGGCTCGACGCCGCCTACAGCTTCCTGCGCATGGACCTACATCTGGACGCCGACAGCGGGGACACGATGCTGTCACAGGCCGAGGGGAAGAGCCCCCGCCACCAGTTCTCGCTCCGCTCCGCGGTGGATCTCCGCGAAAACCTGGAGCTGGACTGGTGGCTGCGCTATGTGGACGGCCTTCCCAGCCTGGGCGTGGGCAGCTATGTGGACCTGGACGTACGCCTCGGCTGGCAGCCGCGCGAGGACCTGGAGTTGTCCATCGTCGGCCAGAACCTGTTTGAGAGTGGCGACCCGCAGTTCGGCCCGTCCTTCGTGGGCAACACGGCCACTTCCGTGGAGCGCGGCGTGTACGCCAAGGCCACGTGGCACTTCTGAGCACATGACCGGGACTGGCACGGCCGTGCCAGCATGGCGCCCGAGGAGACGAGCATATGAGCCGACAGAGGTCACGGAGCATCTGCCTCGCAGGGCGCGCGCTTGGGACGCTCGTCGCGCTCGCCCTCGCCTGCGTCTCTCTGTCTATCGCCGCCGCGGCCCGGGCCGACGAGTCCGGGCCCGCTGCGGAGACGCCCGATCTGACGGAGCTGAGCATCCAGGACCTCATGAACGTCGAGGTCACGTCGGCTGCCAAGAAGGCCGAGAAGCTGTCCCAGACCCCGGCGGCCATCTTCGTCATCACGCAGGAGGACATCCGCCGCTCCGGCGTCACGAGCATCGCCGAGGCCTTGCGGATGGCCCCCGGGATTCACGTGGCGCGGCTCGATGGGAGCAAATGGGCCATCAGTGCCCGGGGCTTCACTGACTACCTGGGCAACAAGCTCCTGGTGCTCATCGATGGCCGGACCGTGTACTCCCCCCTCTTCTCGGGAGTCTACTGGGACGTTCAGGACACATTGCTCGAGGACATCGACCGCATCGAAGTCATCCGCGGGCCCGGCGGGACCCTGTGGGGCGCCAACGCGGTGAATGGCGTTGTCAACATCATCACGAAGACCGCGAAGGACACGCAGGGCACCCTTCTGACCGCGGCCATGGGGACGGAGGAGCAGGGCCTTGTCGGGATGCGCCGCGGTGGGCTCCTCGGCGAGGACGGCCACTACCGCGTGTACGCCAAGTGGTTCGAGCGGGATGAGAGTGCCGGCGGCGCCGACGAGCGGCACATGAGCCGCGTGGGGTTTCGCAGCGACTGGCAGCTCGGTCGGCGGGACTCACTCACGCTGCAAGGCGACTACTACGACGGCAAGTCCGGGCTCAGGTTCGCTCGCCCGACGCTGGTCCCACCGTTCTCCGAGACCACTGAGGCCGACGCGAACGTCTCCGGCGGCAATGTGCTGCTGCGGTGGACGCGCCAGTGCTCCGCGGACTCCGACCTCGCCCTGCAACTGTACTACGACCGGATCGACGAGGACTTGGTCTTCTTGAGGGAGCAGCGAGATACCTTCGACCTGGACTTCCAGCACAGGTTCCCCCTCGCCGAGCGACATGAGATCTTCTGGGGACTCGGGTACCGCTTCACCGCCGATGACATCGGCGGCAGCCCGGTGATTTCCTTCGATCCCCCCGGGCGCGCGGACGACATTCTCAGCGCATTCATCCAGGACGAAATGACACTCACGGAGGATCGTCTCCGGCTGGTCGTCGGCTCCAAGTTCGAGCACAACGACTACACGGGCCTTGAGGTCCAGCCGACTGCACGGCTCATCTGGACGCCCAACGAGCGAGACGCTGCCTGGGCCGCGGCCTCGAGAGCCGTCCGCACCCCCAGCCGAGCGGGACGCCACGTCCGCGTAGACGTGGGAGCCGTTGAGGTGCCGAACGTCGGTACCGGCCTCGTCAGCATTCTCGGGAACCCGGACTTGCGGTCCGAGGAACTCCGGGCCTACGAGCTGGGCTACCGGACACGGGTGGCCGAGGAGCTCTTCGTCGACATCGCCGGCTTCTACAATCGGTACGATGACCTCCGGACCGTAGAGCCCGGGGAGCCATTCCTGGAGTTGTCGCCCCCGCCACCCCACCTGGTTATCCCCTCGTACACGGCTAACAAGATGGCTGGGGATGCGTATGGGGCGGAGATGGCGGCGCAGTGGCAGCTGCTGGATTGGTGGCGCGTGGACGCGGCGTATAGCTATCTCCGGGTGGATCTGGACCTGGATGAGGACAGCGGCGACACGACATCGGCACAGGCCGAGGGGCAGAGCCCGCGCCACCAGCTCTCCCTTCGCTCCATGATGGATCTGCCCGGCGACCTCGAGTTCGACTGGTGGCTGCGCTATGTGGACAGCCTCGACGGCCTGGACCTGGACAGCTACGTGGGCCTCGACCTTCGCCTGGGCTGGACGCCCACGGAGGACCTGGAACTGTCCCTGGTCGGCCAGAACCTACTCGAGAGCCATGACCCCCAGTTCGGGTCGCCGCTCATCCGGATCGAGCCGACCCGAGTGGAGCGGGGTGTGTATGCGAGTGCGAAGTGGTGGTTCTGATACCATGAGCTACAGCCAACGCAGCATGCGACATGCGAGTCCTGAGCGGGGGGGCCGGCACACGTCTCTGCCGGCTGTGAAGGAGCGCTCCATCATGACCAGAGGCTGCGGCCTACTCGTCGCCATGGCGGCGTGCGTGATTGCCACCAGTGGCGTGCATGCTCCCGCGCAGCGCAGCGCGATGAGCGAGTACGCCGTCAAGGCGGCATTCCTGTACAACTTCGCCAAGTTCGTCGAGTGGCCCAGCGGCGCCCCCGGCGGTCCCATCAAGATCGGGATCCTGGGCAAGGACCCCTTCGGCTCCACCCTCGATAGCACGGTCAGGGGGAAGACGGCCAACGGGCGGTCGCTGGTGGTGAGGCGGCTGAAGCGCACCCGGGACGCCAGAAGCTGCCACATCGTCTTCATCAGCCGGTCGGAAAAGGGCCGCCTCACTGAAATCCTGACCGCGGTCAAGGGAGCGCCCGTCCTGACCGTGGCCGACACGGAGCGGTTCGCGCACCAGGGCGGGATGGTGAACTTCTACCTGGAGCAGAACAAGGTCCGCTTCGAGGCAAACGTCAGGGCGGCAAGACACGCGCGGCTCACGATCAGCTCCAAGCTGCTGCGCCTGGCGAAGATCGTCAGGCCTTAGTTTCGCGAGGAGAACGGCGAGCATGCATGCCCTACGGGATTTGTCAATCAAACGGAAGCTGACGTTCATCACGATGCTCACCAGTGGCGTGGCTCTCCTGCTGGCGTGCGCCGGGTTCATGACTCATGACGCCATCGCCCTGCGGCAGACCATGGTGGAGGACCTCGCCAGCCTGGCGAACGTTATCGGGGCCAACAGCACGGCCGCGCTGGCCTTCGATGACCCAGAGGCCGCCGCGGAGACGCTCGCGGCGCTCTCCACGGAGCCGTCGGTCACGGGTGCCTGCATCTTCACCCGGGGCGGCACAGTCTTCGCCGAGTACCGTCGAGCTGACGTGATGCGCATCGATCCGCCCACGGACCGGGACCGTGAGGGCCACTCCTTTGCGGAGCATCATCTGGCGCTCAGTCGGCCGATCGTCCTGGACGGCGAGACCATGGGGACGGTCTGGATACGGTCGGACATGCAGCGCATGTACGCTCGCCTGAAGCGCTACGCCGGCATCGCTGCCATCGTCGCGGCGGCCTGCTGCCTGGTGGCCTTCCTGCTGGCAGCAGGAACGCAGCGAGTCATCTCCGGCCCCATCCTCGACCTCGCCGAGACCGCGACAGCCGTCTCGGAGGAGAAGAACTACTCGGTACGCGCCCCACACCACGGCCGGGACGAAGTGGGCGTTCTCATAGAGGCCTTCAACGACATGCTGGCCGAGATCCAGGATCGCGATCAGAGGCTGCAACAGCACCGCGACCACCTCGAGCAGCAAGTGGCCGCCCGCACCGCCGAGCTGCAGAAGACAAACGTAGACCTGGAAAGCGAGGTCGCCGAGCGCCGGCGCACCGAGCGAGCGCTGCGTCGGGAGCACGCCAAGCTGTCGGCGATGATCTCGGGTATGGAGGAGGGGGTCCTGTTTGCCGACGCCGACAACGTCATCGTGGAGGTCAACGAGTGGTTCTGTCTGTTTGTCGGGACCGACCGGAGCGACATCGTGGGCCACAGGATCGACGACTTCCACTCGCCGCCACTGCTGGCACAGATCCAGGACCAGATCGCGCATTTCCGCAAGCAGCCCGGCTCAGAGGCGCTTGTCCTGCAACGGCGTCTGTGCGAGGCCGACGTCATCATGCGGATGCAGCCCATCTACAGGGACGGCCGCTATGAGGGCGTTGTCCTGAATGTCATCAACGTCACCGATCTGGTCCAGGCGCGCCGCGACGCCGAGGCGGCGAGCCGGGCCAAGAGCCAGTTCCTGGCCAACATGAGCCACGAGATCCGCACGCCCATGAATTCCATCATCGGCATGACGGACCTGGCGCTCGAAACGGAACTCACCCCTGAGCAGCGCGAATACCTGAGCATGGTCAAGCTGTCGGCGGACGCCCTGCTCACGCTGTTGGACGACATCCTGGACTTCTCCAAGGTCGAGGCGGGACGACTCGAGCTCGAGGCCGTTGAGTTCGACTTGCGCGACTCCCTCGGCGACGCCGTGAAGGCCCTTGCCGTGCGGGCCCACGAAAGGGGACTGGAACTGGCGTACCACGTCAGGCCCGACGTGCCCGACGCGCTGGTCGGCGATCCCGCACGCCTGCGGCAGATCATCGTCAATCTCGTTGGGAACGCCGTGAAGTTCACCAAGCAGGGCGAGGTGGTGGTCCGTGCCAAGATCGAGTCGCACGGGGAGGATGATGTGTGTCTGCACTTCACGGTCACCGACACGGGGGTGGGTATCCCCCTGGATCAACAGGCAGCGATCTTCGCCTCTTTCTCCCAGGCGGACGGCTCTAGCACTCGCAGGTACGGTGGCGCGGGGCTCGGCCTGGCGATCTCGTCCGAATTGGTGGCAATGATGGGGGGACGTTTGTGGGTCGAGAGCCGGGTCGGCAAGGGTAGTACATTCCACTTCACAGCCTCTTTCCGCCTCCAAGAACGGCCAGCGGCGCCCCGTCATTCAAGGCATGACTCTTCCCTGCGGCGCCTGCCAGTGCTCGTGGTTGACGACAACGTCACGAATGCCGGCATCCTGCGTGAGATGTTCGACAACTGGGACATGGAGCCAACCGTGGTGCACGACGGCGAGTCGGCACTGGCTGCAATCCAGCATGCACGGGACGTCGCGGAGCCGTTTGCCATGGCGCTTCTGGACGCCGAGATGCCGGAGATGGATGGCTTTGCGTTGGCAAAGCAGATCGCTCTGAACGCAGAGCGTGCCAAGGACAGAATCGTTATGATGCTTACATCCATCGGTCCGCACCTTGACGCGGCGGAGTGCCGAGGGTTGGGCATTGTGAGCTGCCTGACGAAGCCGGTGAGGCAGTCGGACCTGTTCGACGCCATCGGGATGGCCTTTGGGCTGCCTGCGCTGCACGCGGAGCGTTCAGACACTATCATCGGGCAGGCGTTGGCCGAAGGCCAACAGGCGCCGCTGCGGGTCCTCCTGGCCGAGGACAATGTCTTCAACCAGAGGCTGGCCGTCCGGCTGCTGGAGAAGCGGGGACACACGGTCGTCGTGGCCGACGATGGGCTCGAGGCAGTTGCAGCCTGGGAGACGGAGCCCTTCGACGTCATCTTGATGGACGTCCAGATGCCGGCGATGGACGGCTTTGAGGCCACCGCTGCTATCCGCGAGGCGGAGCGACAATCCAGCGCGGACGCTGCCCAACCCATCCACGTCCCCATTGTGGCCCTCACGGCGCACGCCATGAAGGGCGACCGGGAGCGCTGCCTCGAGGCGGGCATGGACGGGTACGTGCCCAAGCCCATTCGGCCCCAGGTGCTCTTCGACACCGTCGCCAGCCTGGTGCAGCCCGGGCCTTCTGAGGACATCGAGCTAGACCATGTGGAGCCGCAGGCCGGCCGGAGCGACGGGGATGATGGCGATGGTGCCTTCGACCCGGACACCCTTCTCGCCAACGTGGACGGTGACAGGGAGTTGCTGGCAGAGCTGGTGCACGTGTTCTCGGACGACTGTCCCAGGCTGCTGGAAGAGATACGGGATGCCATCGCCTGCGGCAAGACCGATGTTTTGCAGCGCGCGGCGCACACGCTGAAGAGCACCACGGCCGCCTTTGGCGCCGAGGGTGCCAGGCAGGCGGCATTCAGGCTCGAGACCATCGCCCGCAACGGCGATCTGGATCTGGCCGACGAAGCGT
>JASFTE010000019.1:0-18684 GCA_050114035.1 Armatimonadota bacterium
ATGGTCAACTAAAGGGGGGGGTGTCATAGGAAAGGCGAAAATCGCGCTTCTGCGGGCTGTGCGGGGGTTTTTGGCCGGGGGCTGCGCCGTAAACGGAGGCGATTCGGGGCACTTTGGCCCAGTCAACTCAGAGGGGTGTTGTCGCAAGTATTTTCGGGGTCGGTGGAGCGCTGTGCGGGCCGATTGGGGCGAACTGGGCGGGAGGTTCGTGCATGATTCGGGTTAGTGGGAAACGGCAGGCTCAGGCCGGCGCGGATGTCTGGGCGCACAAGTGCCGCCTGACCCGGAAGAGCATCCGTCTGGCCGATGCGGTGCCAGTGAAGCTGTAAGAGGCAGGGGTGCCGTCGTCAGTGACCACGAGAGCTCGCATAGGAGCCGTGCCATATCTGAATGCCGTGCCGCTCGTGTACGCTCTTGAGCGCGAGGGTGGGGCGCACGAGCTGACGTACGCGGAGCCGAGCCTGCTCGCCGAGCAACTGCTCGCCGGCGAGATCGCCCTCGGGCTCATCCCCCTCATGGAGTACCTCGCGGGAACCGGGGAATGCGTTGTGCCCGAGGTGTCCATCTCGTCCCGCGGGCGGGCCAGGAGCGTGAAGCTGTTCGCCAACAAGCCGTGGGAGCAGGTGCGCGTGGTCGCCGCCCACAGCGCGTCGCGCAGCTCGGCGGCGATGGCAAAGGTGCTGCTGCAGGAGCGGTACGGGCACGAGGTCGAGCTGCGGCGCATGGCGCCCGATGTTTCCGAGATGCTCCGGTCCGCCGACGCCGCCATGCTCATCGGGGACCCGTGTCTGGCGGCGACGGAGGTTGACGCCGCTCACCAGATGGACCTGGGGGCCGCCTGGGACAGCTTCGCCGGGCTGCCCTTCGTGTACGCCGTGTGGGCAACCGGCACAGAGGAGGTCCCCGCCGCGCTGCCGGATGCGCTCGTGGACGCGAAGCGCCGGGGCATCGGCGCGATTGGCGAGATCGGCCGGCGTGAGGCCGGGCGCGCGGGCCTCTCGGCGTCCGACATCGAGCGCTACCTGCAGGTCGATCTGAACTACGACCTGACCCCGGAGCACATCGAGGGCAGCCGGGCGTTCGCGGAGCTGTGCGTGCGGCACGGGTTGCTCCGGGAGGTCGGGGACATCCGGCTCGTGTAGCCGGTGCGGCCGGCCCCATCATGGACGAGCTCGCACGATACAACCGAGAGCGATGGGAGGAGCTGGCGCAGGCAGGCATAGCCTACTCCCGCCCGGCGCTTGACCTGGACGCGGACTCGGCGCGCGCGATGGTCGATGCCGAGGGGATGATGGGCGCGGCGACCGGGAGGGGGGTGCTCTGTCTCGCCGGCGGCGGCGACGTGAAGGCCGACCCCGGAACGTGGCAGCACTTCGAGGCCATCGCCCCGCCCTGGCTCACCTTCTGGGCCACACTGGAGAAACGGTGACAGTCACCCATTCCAGCCGTCTTCGGCATGCGGAGATCGTGCAGCTCCTGCAGTCCGACGACCTGCTCGCGCTCGGCACGGCGGCAGACGCCGTGCGGCAGCGGCTGCATCCAGAGAACGTCGTCACCTACATCATTGACCGGAACATCAACTACACCAACATCTGCGTCTCCGGCTGCAGGTTCTGCGCCTTCAGCCGCGGCGCAGGCGCTGACGACGCGTACGTGCTGACGCACGAGGAGCTCGGCGCCAAGATCGCGGAGGCCCTCTGCCTCGGCGCCACGCAGGTGCTGCTGCAGGGCGGGATGCATCCGGAGCTGCCGCTGAGCTTCTACGTGGACATGCTTCGGTTCATCAAGAGTTACCCCATCCACATCCACGGCTTCTCGCCGCCCGAGATTGTCCACATCGCCCGCATCGCTGAACTGTCCGTCCAGGAATGCCTCGAGCGCCTGCGCGACGCGGGACTCGACACCATCCCCGGCGGCGGAGCCGAGATCCTGTCGGACCGGGTGCGGCAGGAGATCAGCCCGCGAAAGTGCACCAAGTCCGAGTGGCTCGGCGTGATGCGCACGGCGCATGAGATGGGGATGCGCACGACCGCCACCATGATGTTCGGGCACGTGGAGACGCCGGAGGACATCGCGGAGCACCTCATCGCCGTGCGCGAGCTGCAGGACCAGACGGGCGGCTTCACGGCGTTCATTCCGTGGACGTTCCAGCCACCTGCCGGGAGCGCAGGCTTTCAGCCTGCAAATGCCGTTGCGACGACGGTGCAGGCAAAGATGCCTGCGCTCCCGGCAACGACGGCCGGCGGCTTCAGCTACCTGCGCGTCCTCGCCGTCTCCCGCATCGCCCTCGGCAACATCGACAACATCCAGGCCTCGTGGGTCACGCAGGGGGGGAAGCTCGCCCAGGTCGCCCTCCGCTTCGGCGCCAACGACATGGGCAGCACGATGATCGAGGAGAACGTCGTCGCGGCGGCAGGCGTCACGTATCGTCTGCCCGAGGAGGAGATCGTGCGACTCATTGAGGCGGCCGGCTTCGAGCCCCGGCAGCGGGACACGTACTACTCGCCCATCAGTGGCTGACAACCGCCGGCCTCGCCCTGCAGGAGAGACCCGTCCCCGAGACGAAGCCCCCCCCACGTCCAAGCCCCCGAAGGAGAACCACATTGCCCGACCACACGATCCATGTCGTCTCGCACACCCACTGGGACCGGGAGTGGTACATGCCCTTCGAGCGGCACCGGCGGCGGCTGGTGCAGCTCATGGATTCACTACTCGACGCCTTCGACCACGACCCGGGCTTCAAGCACTTTCACCTCGATGGGCAGAGCATCATTCTGGAGGACTACCTCGAGATCCGCCCCGAGAGCGAAGAGAGGCTCCGCGCCGCCGTTGCAGCCGGCAAGCTGGCCATAGGCCCGTGGTACGTGCAGGCCGATGCGTTCCTCGTGAGCGGCGAGGCGACGGTCCGCAACCTCATGCACGGGCTGCGACTGGCGGCCCGTTTGGGCGACCCGCTCATGGTGGGCTACCTGCCTGACGCCTTCGGCCACATCTCCCAGATGCCGCAGATTCTGGCGGGCTTCGGCATCGACACGGCCGTGTTCGGGCGGGGGATCAATAAGTGGGATCCCGAGGCCGACGCGGAGGGCTTCAAGTCCGAGCTGTTGTGGGCGGCGCCGGACGGATCGGAAGTGCTCAGCGTCTTTCTGGCCAACTGGTACAACAACGCCATGGCCATCCCCACCGACCCGGCCGAGGCGGTAGCGTTCGTCGAGAAGGCCCGGGATGCGTGCCGGAAGTACGCCACGACGTCACACCTGCTGCTGATGAACGGCGCGGATCATAGTCCCGTGCAGCTCGACGTGTCGCAGGCCATCAAGGCCGCCGGGGAGGGCCTCCCGGATGATCGGGTGATCCACTCCAGCATCGCGTCGCACATCGAGGGGGTAAGGGCGGAGGTCGATCGCCTGCAGACGAGGGCGGGCGAGATGCGCCACGAGCACAGCGACGGCTGGCGGACGCTGGCCAACACGCTCAGCAGCCGGCTGCACCAGAAGCGGACGAACTGGCGCTGCCAGACCCGGCTGGAGAAGTGGGCCGAGCCCTTCGGCGCCTTCGCGTGGCTGCTCGGGGGAGCCGACGAGTCGGGGCTGCTGCGGCATGCGTGGCGGCTCCTGCTCCAGAACCACCCCCACGACAGCATCTGCGGCTGCAGCACGGACGCGGTGCATCGGGAGATGGACGTGCGCTTCCTGAAGTGCGAGCAGATCGCCGAGCAGATAGCGCGGGATGCGTGCAAGGGCATCGCCGACGACGTTGACACCTCCGCCGCGCCGGAGGACGGCGCCGCCGTCGTCGTCTTCAACCCGCTCAACGTGGCGCGGGAGGAGATGGTGGTGGCACAGGTGGACTTCCCGGAGGACGAGGAGTTCGAGGACCTCATCGTCGAGGACGCGGACGGGAACGAGGTCCGCTCGCACGTGGAGGCAGACCTCGGCATCGTCTGGGACTACGAGCTGCCCGACGATGGCTTCCGTCGCAGCTCAAAGCGCCGCCGCGCGCGCGTGGCCTTCATCGCCACGGTCCCCCCCTGCGGCTACGCGCTTTACTACGTGATTCCGGCCGAGCCGGATGATGAGTGGAGCGAGGAGGACGAGCTGAAGCGCATCCAGGCGATGCGGGTGTTCGAGAACGAATCGCTGCTCGTGGAGATCGGGGCCGACGGCACGCTGGGGATCGAGCAGATCGCCGGCCCGCCCGGGTTCCCGGACCTGCACCTCTTGCGGGACGACACCGACGTGGGCGATGCCTACGTGTACCGCGCGCCGGAGGGAGACGAGAGCCTCACGCCCGACTCGAGCATGCTCGAGATCGAGCCGACTTCCGCCAATGAGGTGTACGTGAGCTACGAGGTGTACCACACCATCGATTTGCCCCAGTATCTCCAGCGCCACGTGCGCCGGCGCGGAGGCCCATTGGCGCTGACCTCGAGGCTCACGCTGGTCAGGGGCGTCCCGCGGCTGGACGTGCAGACGGTGTTCGAGAATACGCACAACAACCACCGGCTGCGCGTGCTCTTCCCCACCGACATCGACGCCGAGCACGCGTCGGCCGATGGGCAGTTCGACATCGTCAAACGCCGCATCGTGCCGCACTCGAGCTGGACCAACCCGTCCAACTGCCAGCCGCAGCAGGGCTTCGTGGACATCTCCTGCGAGAGCCACGGCCTGACAATCGCCAACCGCGGGCTGCCGGAGTACGAGATCCTGCGCGACGAGCGCAATACCATCGCCCTCACGCTCCTGCGGAGCACCGGCGAGATCGGCGATTGGGGGGACTTCCCGACGCCCGGCGGTCAGTGTCGCGGCTGGCACACCGCCGAGTACTCCATCATCCCGCACGGGGGCGCGCTCGAGGAGTCAGACGCGCAGATCGAGGCGCGCAACTTCAACGCGCCCCTCGAGGCCGTGCAAACGGGCGTGCACGAGGGCAGACTGCCGCCGACCGCGAGCTTCCTGTCCGTGACGCCGGAGCGCCTGGTGCTATCGGCCGTGAAGAAAGCGGAGCGCAGCGACGGGCTGATCGTACGCGCATACAACCCCTTCGACACGCCCGTGCACGGAGTCGTGCAGTCCGTGTTCCCCATCCGCGCCGCGCACGGCACCAACCTGAGCGAAGAGCGCCAGGAGGAGCTATCCGTCGGCTCCGACGGGACCGTGCGGCTCAACGTGGGCGAGAAGCAGATCGTAACGCTCGAACTGGAGGTAGAACGATGAGCGCACCCGACGGCCCACGCAGCGTCGTGCCGTTCGACTCGGACTGGAGGTTCACGCGATCCGACCCGGAGGGCGCCGCTGAGCCCTCGCTGGACGATTCGTCCTGGGAGCAGGTGCGGGTTCCCCACGACTGGGCCATCACGGGCCCGTTCGACCGGGATAACGACCTCCAGGTCACCACGATCTGGGAGGACGGCGAGAAGAGGCCGTCCGAGCACACGGGCCGCACGGGCGGCCTGCCCATTGCCGGGATCGGCTGGTATCGGAAGCGATTCACGCCGCCTGATGCGTCCGAGGGGAAGCGTTTCTTCGTCGAGTTCGACGGCGTCATGAGCCACAGCACGGTGTACGTCAACGGGCACGAGATCGGCTCCTGGCCGTACGGGTACTCATCGTTCTGCTTCGAGATCACCGACCACGTGCGGCCCGATGGCGAGAGCCTCCTCGCCGTCCGAGTGGATAATCCCCCCTCCGCCTCCCGCTGGTACCCCGGGGCCGGGATCTACCGGAACGTGCGCCTGACGGTAGTGCACCCGGTCCATGTGGCGCACTGGGGGACCTACATCACGTACATCACCGGGCCGGACGTCGTGGGCGACGAGGCGACGGTCACAGTGCGGACCGAGCTCGTCAACCAGGGCGACGGGGCGTGCGAGGTGGAGTTGACCACCCAGATCGTGGATGCGACTGAGAGGCAAGTCGGGGTTGCGTCCTCGACGCACGCGCTGTCCGAGGCGGAGTGCGTGGAGCACACCATCGGCGTCCGAGACGTGCGGCGGTGGGATGTGGACGATCCGCAGCTCCATCAGGCGATCTCGACGGTGGCTGTCAACGGCGAGGTCGTTGACCGGTACGTGACGCCCTTCGGGGTCCGCGAGATGAGGTTCGACGCCAACGACGGCTTCTTGCTGAACGGGCGGCACATGAAGCTCAAGGGCGTGTGCCTGCACCACGATCTCGGGCCGTTGGGGGCGGCGGTGTCGCGGCGAGCCATCGAGCGGCAGCTCGAGATCCTGAAGGAGATGGGCTGCAATGCGATCCGCACGAGCCACAATCCCCCGGCGCCGGAGCTACTCGAGTTGTGCGACAGCATGGGATTCGTGGTCATCGACGAGGCCTTCGACGAGTGGAAGTCGGGCAAGTGCAGGAACGGCTACCACACGCTGTTCGACGAGTGGGCCGAGCGCGATCTGACGGCGATGATCCACCGGGACAGGAATCACCCGTGCGTGATCATGTGGAGCATCGGGAACGAGATCGGAGAGCAGCACACGGAGGGTGGAGCAGAGGTGGCCCGGTACCTCACCGACATCTGCCACCGCGAGGACCCCACGCGCCCGGTGACGGCCGCGTTCAACCAGTCGGACCAGGCCATAGAGAACGGGCTCGCGGACGTGGTGGACGTCCCCGGCTGGAACTACAAGTGCCAGATGTACCGGAAGTACCGCGCGGAGCAGCCGGAGTGGATCCAGTACGGCAGCGAGACAGAGTCATGCGTCAGCAGCCGGGGCGAGTACTACTTCCCGGTGGAGGAGGAGAAGGGCGTGCGGCGCGAGACGCTGCAGGTGACCTCCTACGACGTCGCCGACCCCGGCTGGGGCTACCCGCCGGACTACGAGTTCAGGGCTCTGGAGGAGTGCCCGTCCATGCTGGGCGAGTTCGTCTGGACGGGCTTCGACTACCTGGGCGAGCCGACGCCGTACAAGGAGGAGTGGCCGAGCCGTAGCTCCTACTTCGGGATCATTGATCTCTGCGGTCTGCCCAAGGATCGGTACTACCTGTACCAGAGCCACTGGTCGGACCGGGAAGTCCTGCACGTCCTGCCGCACTGGAACTGGGAGGGCCGGGAGGGGGAGGTCACGCCGGTCCACGTCTACACCAGCTACGATGCGGCCGAGCTGTTCCTCAACGGCCAGTCGCTCGGGGTGAGGAAGAAGGACCCCGCCGGGCTCTTCGAGCGATATCGGCTCATATGGGACGACGTCCCGTACGAGCCGGGCGAGCTCAAGGTGGTCGCCGTGGACGAGGCGGGGCAACCCGCGGCCGAGAGAGTCGTCCGGACGGCCGGCAGTCCGAAGCGGATCGAGCTGGCCCCCGACCGGCGGGAGCTCCATGCCGACGGTAAGGACCTGTGTTTCATCACGGTGAGCATCACGGACGGGGACGGGAACGTGTGTCCGCTGGCGGACAACGTGGTCCGCTTCGAGCTGACGGGGCCGGCGCAGATCGCGGCCGTCGGGAACGGAAACGCGGCGACCACGGAGCCCTTTGTCGCGGACCGCCGGAAGGCGTTCCACGGACTGTGCATGCTCATTCTCCGATCCGAGGAGGGCACCGGGGGCCAGGTGCGCGTCAAGGCCATCTCGGCGGGGCTGCGGGCAGCCGAAGCGACGGCGCTGTGCCGCCGGTAAGAACGATGGCTGTGGAGGGCCATGAAGGATCACGCCGTCGGGCGGCGAAGAGGAGCAGCACAGCGCTGTCGGGGCATCGTGCGCCGCGGACCCGGCACGAACCGACGAGCGGGAAGCGCGTTGTGCTGAGGGTGAGGCCATGAAGAATCTGGCGTGGGGTTGGCCATGTATCGCACTACTGGCGGCTTGCGCTGCGGGCACATGCTGCGCCGGCGCCGCGGCGGCCGATGAGGTCGCGGGCGTCGTCTCCGTGCTGGCCGGCAACGTGCGCGTGGAGGGCGCAGACGGCGCGGCGGCGCGCGTGGCGGGAGTGCGCGCGCTTCAGCGGGGGGACACCGTGGCGCTCGGCAAGATCGCGCGAGCCGTCCTGTTCCAGGGCACGCAGCCGCCCATCTCTCTCCGGCCCGGCACCGAAGTGACCATCGGCCCGGAGGCAGTGCCACCGAAGGCCGGCCTTGGGTCCCCCGCCATAGCGGCGCTGTGGAAACGGCTGGGGTTTTGGCTGTCCATTGACCGCTTCGAGCGTCTCACGGAAGTGGACGCACCGACGATCGCGCGGGACACGGCGGCGCAGGCCAAGCCGAGCAACACGTGCATCTCTGCGGAGCGCCCCAAGTTCTCGTGGCCCCGCGTGTCGGGCGCGCGCAACTACGCTTTCAGCATCACGGAGGTCACGGAGACGGGCGAGAAATGGCTCTACAACGCCGCCACCGCAAAGACGCGGATGGCCTACCCCGGCGCAAGGCCGCCGCTTACGCCGGGCACGCTCTACCGGTGGGAGGCAGTCGGGGGCGATGCCGGAGAAGAGAAGGACTCCCACGGAGGCTGGATTGTCCTGCTGCCTGAGGACAAGCTCAGCGCCGTGCGAGAGGCCGAGCAGAAGCTCCGGCGCTGGGGCGCAGCGACGAAGGACCGGTACGCGGCGCGGCTGCTGCTGGCGGAGCGCTACTGCGGCGACGCATTGTACGAACTCGCGCACGCGGAGCTCAGGAAGCTGGCTCGCGCGGAGAAGGCCGATCCCATTGTGGCCACATTCCTCGCCGATGTCGCCAGCGAGCGGGAGCGACCGCCGGAGCGGTAGGCTACAGCGCGCGCGACAGTGACGGCGAGCTCGCCGGCCCCACCAGGGCCGGCTTTCGCATGGAGGGCGGAGGCGAATGCGAGCAGCCGTTCTGCACGGCCCGAGAGAGATGCGCATCGAGGACGTGCCGCTGCCGACGGCGGGGGACGACGGGCTCGTGCTGAAGGTGCACTCCTGCGCCATCTGCGGCACGGACACGCGGCACTACCGGGGCACGTACGGGCCCGGCCGCTATCCCACGGTCCTGGGTCACGAAGCGAGCGGCGAGGTGGTGGAGGTCGGGCGGCGGGCCGGCAGCTACGAGGTGGGCGAGAGGCTGACCTTCTGGGTCAGCCTTGGCTGCTTCGCCGAGTACGTCCGCATCGAGCCCGGCAACGTGGCCGTGGGCCGACTGCGCGACGAGATGACGTGGGAGCAGGGCGCCAATACGCAGCTCCTGTGTGCGTGTCTGCGGGCCGTGGACTGCGCGTCCATACAGGACAGCGAGCGCGTCCTGGTGCTCGGCTGCGGTCCGGTGGGGCTCCTGACGCTGCAGGGCGCAAAGGCCCACGCCCGGCCGGCGGCCGTCGCCGCCACGGACCTGTTCGAGAATCGCATCGCCCTCGCCGAGCACGTCGGCGCCGACGCCGCGCTCTCGGGCCGCGATCCGGATTGGGCCCAGCAGGTGGTGGACCGCATCGGCGAGGTGGACGTGGTCTTCGACTGCCTGGACGACGACTTGAGTCCGGGCCGAAATGCCGGTGAGAAGCTACCCTCGGCCATGAAGCGTGGCGGGCGCATCATTGTGCTCAGCCTCAGCGACGAGCCGCGCTACCCATCACCGCAGGGCGTCCTGAACAAGCTGGTCAGCGTGCAGCCGTCCTTCGTCCCATTGGGGCGATCGCGCGAGTTGATGCACGCTGCCGTGGAGATGGTCGCCGACGGCCGCGTGGACGTGCACTCCTTCGTCACGCACCGCCTCCGCCTCGAGCGTGCGGCCGAGGGGATCGAGATGACTCGGGAGAGGCCGGGTGAGGTGGTGAAGGTGATGGTCGAGGCTGGGGAATAGCCCGCCGGGTCCGTGCCTGCATTCCCGGTCTGCCACTCAGCAGCCCTCAAACGCCTCCGCCACGGCGGGGTGCTCGATCTGGCGGTTGCGGATGTTGATACCCTTGGCGATGGCGGGGTCCTCTTCCGCGGCGCGGTCGAGCCCGAGTCCGGCAATCTTGCGCGCGTAGGGGATTGTGGCGTTGCAGAGGGCGAACGTGGAGGTCCGCGGGACGCCGGCGGGCATGTTCGGCACGCCGTAGTGCACCACGTCGTGTACGATGTACGTGGGCTCAGCGTGAGTGGTCGGCCGAATGGTCTCGACGCAGCCGCCCTGGTCAACAGCCACATCGATAATCACGGACCGCCGCTTCATATCCCGCACCATGTCCTCGGTGACCAGTGTCGGCGCTCGGGCCCCGGCGATGAGCACCGCGCCGATGAGCAGATCGGCGTAGCCCGCGGCGCGATGGATCGTGTGCTCGTCCGAGTACACGGTGATGACATTGCCGTGCATGACCTCGGCCAGGTACCGGAGACGGTCATGGTTGATGTCCAGGATGGTGACGTGAGCGCCCATGCCGGCCGCGAGCTTCGCCGCATTGGCGCCCACGGTGCCGCAGCCGACGATGACAACGTCCGCCGGCGGGACGCCGGGGACGCCGCCCGGGAGGATGCCGCGGCCCCCTCGGTGGGCCAGCAGCAGCTCGGCGCCCAACTGCGTGGCCAGCTTCCCCGCCACCTCACTCATGGGCGTGAGCAGCGGCAGGCTGCCGTCCGGGCGCTCCACGGTCTCGTACGCGACCGCCGTCACGTTACGCTCGAGCAGCGCGCGGGTGATGTCCGGCTCGGAGGCCAGATGCAGATACGTGAACAGTATCTGGCCCGAGCGCAGCTTCTCGTGCTCCGAGGGCTGGGGCTCTTTGACTTTCACCAGCATATCGGCCCTCTGGAAGAGCTCGTCGGCCGTCGCCGGGACCTCGCCCCCATGCGCGGCGTACTCCTCGTCGGCAATGCCGCTCTGCAGTCCGGCTCCGGCCTCGACGAGCACGTGATGACCGTCGGCCGTCAGCCCTCGGGCGCCGGCCGGCGTGAGCGCGACGCGGTTCTCGCCCTCTTTTATCTCTCGCGGAACGCCGATGATCATAGTGGACACTCCCAGAGCGCGGCTTGGCCCCCGTCGTAACCCGCTTGGCCCGGGACGCTCGCATCACTGTGTTGGCCGGCGGGAAGGAGAACTGGCCCCGTTCGCCAAAGGGAGCGGCGGGCCCGTTCAACGCATAGTATACCATGCCGGCGCCGACGGAGCCGCACGCTGCACCGGTTGGCGAGCCGGACGACGTATTCCACGGGCGCAGACAGCGCGAATCAGCGCAAGGGAGGCAGTGGCAGCGTTGAGGTCAGCCAAGAAGAAGCTGGTCAGGATGAGGAAGAAGAAGAAGGTCAAGAAGCAGCCGACATCGCGAAGCCGGGGCGGCACGTCGCTTGCCGTGATCGCGCGGCTGCTGCTGTGGCTGGTCCTTGTGCTGGTGATCTTCGCCGGCGGCCTGTACGGGCTGTTTGCGTGGGATTCAGCCCGCAGGTCCGAGTCGCCGTCTGCCGGTGACCGGAGCCGGCCCCGTCCGTAGCCGCACGGGCAGATGGCAGCTGATGCCGCGGTGGTCGTGACGACGCCCGGGCCCTACGACCACGCCGGCATCACTGCTCGGCCTGCTCGGGCGCTGCCGCCTCCGGCTCTTGCTGCGCGGCCGGCGCTGACTCCGTCTCTGCTGGCGCTTCGGCTGCCTCGGCCTCGGGTTCCGCGTCGGCTTCCGCCTCCGTCTCCGCCGCCTCCGCCTCGGGACCAGCTTCGGCCTTCTCTTGCGGCTCAGGCTCTGGCGGTATGCTGTCCCGCGCGTCCTGGGCGACCTTCTCAAGGTGAGATACCAGCCGCTCATGGTACGCGACGAGCCCCGTGATGCCCCACTGGCCTTTGACCTCGTCTTCCACCTCGGAGATGATGTCCATGCCCCCGCGGGCGATCCCCGCGGCATCGCGCAGCTTCAGGTCGGCCACTCGCAGGTACTTGCCCTTGAGGGCGTCCTCGGCTTTCTCCGCCGACTCCAGCTCCACCAGCCCGTCAATCTGCGTCGCGGTGCCCTCCACGTCGCCGAGCGTATAGAGCCAGAGCTGATACTGACTCAGCACGAGCGGCTCTATCCCCGTGTCCTCGGCTTGCTGCTTCGCCCTCGCCATTGGCTCCGCGGCGGAGGCCACTAAGTCGATGGCGGATCGGACGCCCTCGAGCATGGTGGGCAGCGGCACTTCGGAGCGCCACGGGTGCTTGATGTCCCCGTATGTCGCCACGTGCCGCATGCCTTCGCCGACGATGTTGAAAACGCGCCGCATCGTGTCGGCCGCGTCCCCGAACAGCCCCTGGCAGAAATCGCGCGCGACCTCGTCCACGTCGGCATCCCCATCCCAGGCCAGACGCGCGAAGGCGTACTGATTGAGCGGATACGCCCACCAGCTATAGCGACCGAACATAAGGACCTCGATGCGCTTGACGCCAAGCTCCTCGTAGAAGGCCAGGTCCTGTGCGATCACCTGGTGCAGCGGCACGGCCAGGCTGCCATACAGCATGGGGTCCGCGTAGTACTCAGAGATCTGCACGTTCCCGTTGAAGGCGCCCACGTACTGCCGCAGCGCCTCGGCGTACAGCTGATTCGTCTCGCACTCCGGATCGCCCAGACTCGTGCCGTACGACCGCTCTCGGGGCGCGAACAGCGCCAGCACCTCCGGGTGGGGCTCCACCGTCAGATCCGCCTCGAGCGTGTCGTGATATGCTATGTAGTCGATGGACACTCCCGTGCCCTCGAGCCCCTCTGCGACGTAGTTGCAGGCCTTCAGGTACTGGTCCTGGGGCAGGAGCTCCCGGCACTCCTCGCAGCAGCACCACCCGCCGTCGTGGACGTCCTCGCCCCAGAAATGCACGAGATCCGCATCCGGGTTGCTCTCGACGTACTTGAGGAAGTTCTCCCGCACTGTCTCGAGCGCGGCGGGATTGGAGACGCACAGGTTTCCGGACGCCTCCCGATTCCCCTTGGTGGACATGCGGAAGTAGCCGGGGTGCTCATCGAAGAGCTCACGGGGCAGGAGCTGCGGGATGATGTGCCCGCCAGTCTCGTATCCGAGACCGCGCTGCTGCAGCTCGTAGTGGATGAGCTCGAAGACGTCATCGGGTGCGCAGAAGTGGAAGTGGCTGCAGCGGTTCTTCGCGAGCCAGTCGATGAACTCTATGTCGTCTGCTGTCCGCCGGTCCTTCTCGGCCTCGTCGTCGTGATCCACGTAGTTGGTATCCTCCGCGAAGCCGCGAACGGCGAACCGGGGGTTCTCCATGGTCCGTCCCGCCTCCACCTCGATCGAGCCTCGGTGAGGGGTAAGCTCATAGTCCTCGCCCGGTACCGACCATCGGCACCCGAGCCGCTCCAGAAGGGCGTACACCGCAAACAGCGTGCCGCGTCCTTTGCCGCCGAAGAGACGTACGGCGGCGGGGGACACATCGATGACGAACCCATCGTCCCGAATGCCCTGCTCGGCCATCTCCGCCTCTGAGACGCCGCCGACGAAGATCGCCTTGTCGGGCTCCTCACCGCCCTCCTGCACATCGAGGGCCACGTTGCAGATCTTCTCAACGTACTTGGCCAGCTCCAGGGCGGCGAAGGACTCCACGTCCGTGGGCTCGCCTGGCAGAACGATACGAAACTCCGCCTTCCCATCGGCCACGAGAGTGACGGTGACGGCCGGCTCCGCTGCAGGCTCCTCGTCCGCGTCGCCCTCCGCGTCGCCCTTCTCCTGCTCTGCCTCCGGCTCTTGAGCAGACTCGGCCTCGGCAGCTTCGGGCTCGGCTGCAGGCTCCTCGTCCGCCGCCGCCTCGTCGCCCTCATCTGCGGCCGGTTCGGATTCCGCTGCCTCTGCAGGTTCGGAATCGGGCTGGGCCTCGTCCTCGGCGCCTTCTGCCTCCTCCTGCTCGGCTTCGGGCTCCTCTTCCGGGTCTGGCTTCTCTGGCACTGCCTATTCCTCCTCAGCGCCTACGTGTGGGGCACCCGCGCGTACCGTCGAGCGTTCCCCAAAGACAACGCGCGCCGCCAGCTTTCCCCGAAGGGAGCCGGAGGCGCAGCGCACGTGCGACTCCATACGTTCGACAACGGCCCTCTGGCCGAGGTCGTCACGAGTCCGGCAGCGCACTATAGTCCATTTGGGCCCGTTTGGCAAGGGTGAGGCGGCTGCGCCGGCTGCGGCCCGCCTCCGGCCGTCAGGGGACATCGGTGACGATGATGTTGCCGTGGGGGTCGAATGAATAGCCCCGCAGCCGCAGGTTATTGACGTCCTGGACCAACGCCGCTGCCGCCTCGACGCTCGCCACCGGCACGAAGAGGTAGAACGCGTTGGCGTGCTGGGCAAACAGCCTCCACTGCCCCGAGTGGGCGCGCGTCACCGTGCTCCTGGTCTCCACCTCCGCCACCGCCACGATCTCGCGGTCCGGCCTCATCACTGCCACGATGTCCGGATACACCGTGTAGCCATCGGCATGATCCGTCACGTACGTCAGGCCGCAGTTCTCTTCCCGCCCGGGATTCGCGATGACGTGGCACGTCTCGCGGGGGAAGCGCTGCTGCGCCACCAGAAGTACGACCCTGTCATGCTCAGCCTGCTCGTCGCGCGAACGCCTCGCCATCGAGCCCCCCTCCACACCCTTGCATTCTTCTCTTCGTCACAACCAGCGACCGTTCCTGCCGGCCGCCTCGTCTACGGCGTCGATTACCCCTGGTGCTCCATCGAATCGGTGCAGCGCGAGCTGGAGATCATCGACGAGTGGGGCCTCTCCGACGAGGACGAGCAGAGGATCCTCCACGACAACGCCGCCGAGCTGATCCAGCCGTCTGCCGGTGAGTGACGCTCCTCCTCGCAGCAAGCCATGCGGAAACGGCCCGGACGTTGCCGGGGGCGTTCTGTGTGGGGATTGGTCGTCCGCGCGCTACCCAACCAGCTCCCCAATCTCCACCTTCCGCCCCTGCTCCGCGCTCATGACCGCCGCCGTGGTCATGGCGAGCGAGTTGATGTTGTCTCTCCCGCTGCACTCCGGCTCCCGGCCCTCCTTGACCGCCGCCACGAACTCCGCCAGGATCGCGTCCGGCCCGGTGAGGGCGATGTCGTCCGGCGGGATCTCCTCCCGCGTGGCTTTGTCGCCGGGGAAGCTGCGCGTGTGGAAGATCTCGTCGTTCTCCCAGCTTATGCTCCCCTCGGGCCCCTCGATCTGCCAGTCGCCGTTCCAGGCCGTCTTGCGCCCGACGCTGCTGCCGAAGGCCGTGTGCACGACGCGCAGCCCGCCGTCGAAGTCGAACAGCGCCACGTGCGACGCGTCGCCCTTGTGCCAGCCCCACGACGGGTTCCACGTCACGCACTGCACGCTCACCGGGTCGGCGTCGAGCACGTACCGCACCATGTCGAAGTGGTGCACGCCCATATCTTTGATGAGCATGTACGGCAGCTCCACGTAGTGCGTCCCCGGCCGCGTCGCCCACGGCATGTAGAACTGGATGGCCACCTGCTCCGGCGCGCCGATGAGCCCCTCGGCCAGCAGCCGCCGCGTCGTCCGCGGCGGCAGCGTGAAGCGGTAGTTCTGCGTGATCATGTGGGTCAAGCCGGCGGCCTCGGATGCCGCCACGATGCGCTTGGCCGCCTCGAAGTCGTCGCTCAGCGGCTTCTCCCCCAACACGTGCAGCCCCGCCCCGAAGGCCGTGTTCGCCACCGCCTCGTGCGCCGCCGGCGGCGTGACGTCCACAACGAAGTCCGCCTCGACGGCCTGCGCCGCGTCGGCGAGATCGGCAAAGAGCTGGCTGTCGGGCACGTTGTGCTTCTCTGCCACCGCCTGGCGCCGTTCCTCCACCGGCTCCACATACCCGACGATCTCCACATCCTCATGTCGCCCGCACTCGCCGAGCCACGTCCCCGCACGGCCACCGAGTCCGACGACGATTGCTTTCATCTGCGTGTGCCTCCTTGCGGCGGATTGCTTCACCTAGTACCGCCCGAACTCCTCGACCACATCCACCATCGCCTGCAGGTTCTCCTGCCTCGTGTCGGCCGGGACCTCGTCCCCGGTGGTCACGATGTACCCGCCGCCGTCCATGCCCTCGTCCAGGCAGCGCATCGCCTCGGCCCGCGCATCCTCGAGGCTCCCGTGCGCCAGGACCACCGAGTCGAAGTTGCCCATCACGCACACGTCGTCTCCATACAACTCCTTCGCCTCGCGCAGCGACATGTCGCCCTCGTTCGGCTCGAAGGTGGCGATCATGTGCGGGCGGGCGTTCATCATGGTGGGCATGATCTCCCGCATCCGACCCAGCGTGTAGAGCGCGATGAACCTGCCGGGCACGTCGCGCACCATGCCGCAGATCCGCGCCAGCTCCTCTCCCAGCCAGCCGTCGAACAGCCGCGGCCCGAGGCTCATTCCCGTCGCCCAGCAGATGTCGTACCACGCGACTTCCGAGGGCGACATCAGGAACGCCTCGATGGCCTTCGCCTCGATGTCGCACGCGTGGCGATGGGCTTCGCGGAGTAGGTCGGGGCAGTCGTAGAGGTCGTAGAACAGGTCCTGCATCCCGCGCTGCGTCGCGATCATGTGGAACGCGGAGCCGATGCCCACGCTCGCGACTCCGTCCTCGCCCATCAGCTCGAAGGCCTCCTGCACCGTGCCGCCCGGCTTCGGCTCCGCCGTGGCCGCCCGGTGCTCGAGCAGCTCGATGATGATGCGCCAGTCCTCCGGCTCCTTCACGCAGTATTCCGTGGTCTTCGCAACCAGCGGATCGTGCGGAATCAGCCCCTCCTCCACCGTCGAGGTGAGATCGCCTTTGGGGGTGTGCAGCGTCGTGCGGGTGACCCGGTGGATGCCCTCCTGGAGCAGGACTTCCGAACTGTGCTCCCACCCCGCGGGCATCTCGGTCTCAACGCCCACGCCGATGGGCCCGCGGTAGTGGCAGGAGCCGATCTCGCGGTGCAACTCGTACACCGCCCGCCAGTCCGCCCGCCCCAGCCGCGCGTGGGCGTAGCGGCCGTGGATGAGCGGCGAGACGGGGACCACATCCGGCGTCTCGAGTCTCAGTGCAGCCAGGAAGCGCTGTTTCCGGGTCATGGCGGGGGCAAGCGATTACCCGACGTAATGCGCGGCCACCTTGTGCACCGCCGTCGCGATGTCATCCACATCGCCGGTCGTCATCCGCTCGTTCAGCGGCAGGACATGGAGCTGCCTGGCCCCCAGCTCTGCCCGGGGGCACAGCCCCTCCTGGTACTCCATCGCCTTTCCCCGCTCCGTGAACGCCCAGGGGTAGTCCGATGTGCCGAAGGCGATCTTCTGCTCGAGCGCCTCGAACATGTGCAGCGGCTTCCCCAGCCACCTGCCCGTCGGCACGCCCTCGGCCCCCAGCGCCTCCCCGAAGGCGCCCGGCTCGGAGCCCAGCGCCTTCTCATCCACGCGCACCGGATAGGCCCAGTAGCTGTGCTCGGCGCCCTCGGTGCGCTCCGGCGGATAGACATGGGGGATGTGCGCCAGGGCTTCCGTGAGCCGATCGCCCAGCTTCTGCCGCCGCTCCACGATCCACGGCAGGCGGCGAAGCTGCGCCACGAGCACGGCGCCCTGCAGCTCGGTCATCCGATAGCACGGCGCAATGAACGCATACCGCTCGCGCCGGGTGCGCCCCTCGGCCCAGTCGCAGCCCTTGTCCACGAACAGCGCCGCCCGCTCGCCCAGCTCGTCGTCGTCCGTGATCGTCACGCCGCCATCGCCGCACTGCAGGTGCTTGGAGTCCTGCAGGCTCATCGCCCCCACGTGCCCGATGGTGCCGACGAGCTTCCCCTTGTACCGCGTCAGGTGCGCCTGGGCGCAGTCCTCGATGACCTGCAGATCGTGCCGCTCTGCGATGTCCATGATCCGGTCCATATCGGCCGGCTGGCCCCAGCAATGCACGATGATGATCGCCCGCGTCCGGTCGGTGATCTTCCGCTCGATGTCGTCCGGGTCGAGGTTGAACGTGCCCAGCTCCACGTCGGCAAACACCGGGATGCAGTTGCACTGAACGATGGGCGCCACCGTGCCCATGTCGCTGATCGGGGTCGTGATGACCTCATCGCCCGGCTCCGGGTTGATCGCCCCGAGTGCCACATGGATCGCCGCGGTGCCCGAGGTGGACGTGATCACGTGCCGGCACCCGTACAGCTCGCCGAACGCCTGCTGGAACTCGTACACCTTGTTGCCCGACGGGAAGAACAGCGTCCCCTGCTGCAGCGCACGCATCAACTCCGCCGCATCGTCCGCCCCGAACAGCTCCCGCCCCGGGAACCCCTCCGTCCGCACCGGCGTGCCGCCGTCGATTGCCAGCCTGTCAGCCGACATAACGTCATCTCCCCGCTTTCATTGCCCCTCACAGCGGATCACGAACAGCTCCCGCCGATGCCACGGGTTGCGCCACGGCCTCTCGGCCGTGAACAGCTCTGGCAGCGCCGCCTGCAGGATGGCGAGCGTTGCGATGCGCGATTCGGTGCTGTGTGCGCTGCCGAGGAACCGCGACGGCTCGTCGTTGTACAGCCGCATCAGCCCGTGCGCGTTTCGCTCGAGCGCCGCGAGCACGTCTTCCCTCCGGTACGGCCGGCGTTGCGCGAGGTACTGCAGCACCCACACGCCGTCCATGTTCCCGTAGTCGAAGCCCCCGCCGAACGCCCCGTTCGCCTCCTGGAGCCTCAGCACGCTGTCAATGACGCGCTCGGGATACGGCAGCGGTCGCTCGAGCGCCGCATACAGGGGCCAGATGTGGAAGGCGCCGCCGAGATACTCCATCGGCCTCGGGCACGACACCCCCCTGCGCCAGAAGCCCGTCTGCGGGTCCATCTGGGCATCCAGCCACGCGAACACCGC
>JASFTE010000020.1:0-18119 GCA_050114035.1 Armatimonadota bacterium
CCATATTCACCCGGCATTCGGCGTCTGCGTGAAGAGGGTCTCGATCACTTGCGCGTACTTCATGAGCGCGAGGTAGTTCCGCAGCGAGAAGCCGCACTTGCTAAGGGCCTCCTCCGAGTAGTGTGCCTTCAGAGCATTGGGGTTGCTCGGATGCACGCCGTCGCGGGCCAGCAGCGTCGGCACGTCGTAGCCCTGCCACTCAGCGAACTTCTCCAGCGCGCCGTTCCAGTCGTCGGGCCGGCGCTTCAGGATCTCGGCGTGGAAGTCCATGAGCGGCACGCGCATGTCGCGGGCCATCTGCCGGACAGCCTCGGCGTAGGTGGCCGACTTCTCCTCGAATCTGTTGCGGGGCGGGATCGTGCTGAGAATCACCACGGTGCCGTTGTCGAGACACTTCTGCACGATGGCCCGCATCGTGGACACATACTCGTCGAAGGGGACGGAGTTCAGGTCATTGGTGCCGAACATGATCGTCGCGGCCTCGGGGTTGAGCCGCCGCAGCCACTCGTCCATGTGCTCCGCCGCCCATCGCACGGTGCGCCTGCCCGCATTGCCGTAGTCCGGCCCCCGCCACTCGCGCCAGCATTCGGGGCGCATGTAGCCGCTGACCAGCTCGAACGCGGTCTCCATCTCGGGAGGGGCGTCCTCGCGCTTGTACTGCAGCGACGCCCAGAAGGCCAGGGACACCGTGATGGAGTCGCCGAAGTGTGCGAGGGTGCCCTCCTGCCCGCGGAAGCGCTTGTGGACCTCGCGCATTGGCTCGCCCCAGTACGTGTCCTCGGCGGGCGGCTCCGCGCTCTGCTGCGCCCATGGGAGCGCGGCGGATGTGAGAAGGAGGGCAAGTGTTAGGATGACTCGGGCATACCATTGCATCGTGGGCCTCCTGACTGGTCACTCCCGGGGCCGGCCGGCGTAGAACAACTCCACGTCGTCGAGGAAGAAGCCATGATGGCCGCAGTTGAGGCCTATGCGCGTGAGCTTTCTCGTCGGCAGCGTCCCGAGCGTCTCGCCGTCAACCGCGACCGCCGCGCCCGCGCCGTGACGGATATTGACCTCAATGCAGTGCCAGTCGTCCCTGGACAGGATCGCCTCGCCGGTCTCCCCATCCAGCGCGAACGGCTCCCTCTCCCACACGCCCTTCGCCTCGATGGTGCCGGCCCTCCTCTTGTCGCCGCCGTAGAGCGTGACGGCGACCACCCTCTTGGGGTCGCTCTTGTTCCAGCCCGAGGGCCCGCGGCGGACGTAGAGCTGCACGTGTCCCCGCGACAGGGGCCGCGGGAAGACGTGCTCGGTGTTGTGCATGCGGCCCGGCGCGGCGCCCGTGATTGCTGTCGCCCGGGAGCCGTTTCTGCCCTCGTTGTCCTGCAGCACGCCGAACTTCCAGACGAGGTTCTCCATGGCGGGAGTGAAGCCCCAGCGCGGCTGCAGCTTGAGGTCGTAGGAGTCGGCGTAGGACTCGAAGTCGTCAATGTAGGCCACGCCGCCCGCGCGCTCCTGGATCGTGGGCAGCGTTCGCTGCCTGTCGGGGAAGCCCTGACCAAATGCCCGGTCGAACTCCGGGTCCAGCAGGCGGTCGAGGACGAAGCGGCACTGGTGGTAGCGGAACTCCCTGGCGGGGCCATGCTGATGGACGATGGCCCCGTCGGGATCCAGAACGTACATGTAGCCCCAGCCGCCGGGCTTGTCGCCTGCCTTCTTCGGCTTGGCCCAACTCGGCACCACGCCCTTTCCGAAGCGCGGCAACGAGCAGGAGTCGTCGTCCACAAGTAGCGGCCCGGGTAGACCCACCTCGTCGGCCCAGGTCCGCGCCTCCTTCAGACGCTCATCGTATGACTTGTTCTGGTCGTGCCCGAAGTCAGGGCGTACCGGCAGGAAGTGGACGCGGTCGCCGTATTCTGCCTGCAGCTTCAGGTAGGCAATGAGCGCCGTACCGGCGCCCGGCTTCCAGAGCACTCATTCGGGGCACATGCCGCGGATGACCACCGGCTTGCCCCTGATCTGGCTCACGTCCACGAGGGTGCCCGGCTGCCTTGCGTTCTCGAGCACGAGCTCGCCCCGCGGCTCGGCCGGCTTGTCAACCGCCGGCCCCGCCGCGAAGGCGGGCGTTGCACTCAGGAAAGCGATCGCCCCCAGCGCCACGGGCATGGGTTTCATCGTCAGTCCTCCTCGACGGCAGGCCCCAGTACCCGAACAGATACTCGTCCGGTCTGGGCTGCCGGCTCTTCAGCTCCTGGCTCGGCATCCAGCCATCGGGCATCAGCATCGCGCAGGCGAAGATGGTCGCTGCCATTGCCTCGTGCACCGTGAACTTGCACTGGGCCACGTTCAGATGCGGGTGACACGAGCAGCGGGGCCAGACCGGGACGTGCATGTTCGCTATCGCACGTCTGCCGCGGGCCTCATGACACGCTATCTGCGTCCTCTTCCTCTCCGTGCTCATCGGCCTCCTGCTGTGACGTCCGCCGCAGCCGACGCTGAAGCGCCTCCCGCGCCAAGCCGATCTCCTCGAGGCGGATCATCCACCCGAAGACGATGAAGACGACAGCGCCCGCGGCGGCGGGAGCCAGCGCCAGCAGCAGCTTGTGCGTGAGGCTGCCGCCGTCGATAGCCCGCTGCAGCAGTTCGAGCGCCCCCCGGGCGGCCAGCGCGCCGTGGAGGGCCGCCAGGGCCGTCTTGCCGAGCGTGACGAGCATCCGGCCGCCCTGGATCCCGCCGCAGCGCTTCGACAGCACGGCCAACAGCAGCACCACATATAGCACAGGCGGGAGCGACCACGCCATGGCGCAGCCATCGAGCCCGAAGGGCCGAGTAAGCAGGCGTCCGCCCAGCAGCGCCGCTATGACGACGACGATGCCGATGTACAGCGGCGTCCTGGCGTCGCGCATGGCGTAGAAAGCTCGGGCCAGCACGCCCTGGATGGCGAAGGGCACGGCGCCGATGGAATACCAGACGAGCACGGAGCACAGCCGCGTGGTGTCGTCCGCCGTGAATTCGCCGCCCTCGAACAGCAGCCGCACGATGGGTTGGCGCAGCACGACGACAAGGGCGATCGTGGGGATGCTCAGGAAGAGCACACTCCGGACGCCGAACGATACCCCGCGCCGGAACTCCTCTGGCCGCGCGGTGGCCGACAGCGCCGCGAGAGTGGGGTAGAGGGCGATGGCCATCCCCCCGCCGAAGGCGCGGACCACGAGCGAGACGATGTGATAGCCGAAGTCCAGGATCCGCGGGGCCGTGGGCGAGACGTCGGTCGAGAAGCGCAGAATGATCATCTTGTTGACCTGGGGCACGGCCAGACCGAAGATGATCGGCAGCGCGAGCCCCAGCACCTGCCGGAGGCCATCGTCGCGGGCGTCCAGTCGAGGCCGCATCGGGACGCCGCGCCTGCGGAGGGCCCACGCCTGCAGCACGAAGCCGCTGAGGACGGCGCCCGCGACCACCACGACCGCCTGCCCGGTGACACCCCAGTCGTGGATGCGCGCGACGGTGAGCACGCCGGCGATGAGGACGCAGTTGTAGAGAATGGGCCCCACGGCCGGCCAGAGGAAGTGCCGCAGGGCGTTGAGCGCCCCCATGAGCAGGCCACCGACCAGGAAGAAGAGCTGCGCGGGCAAGATGATGCGCATGAGCCTGGCGCATAGACTGATCTGCGTCGGTGTGAACTCCTCGCCGCCCGCGACCACCTGGGTGAGCTGCGGTGTGAATACCATGCCCAGGCCGATGACGCAGGAGCCTACGAGGAGCAGGCCCCCGAGGCAGGCGTCGAAGGTGCGCCACGCAGCCTGCGTGGCCCCACGCTCGCGCATGCCCGTGAAGACCGGGACAAAGCCGGTGCGCAGGGCGCCGCCGGCGAGGAGGATGTAGAGCAGGTCAACGGGGGCGAAAGCCATCACGAAGGCGGCATAGCGCGCCTCCTCGAAATGGCGCGCGTACAGTATATCCCGGGCGAGCCCGGCGGCGGCGCTCAGGATGATGGCGACGATCATGAGGAGCGCGGCGGAGGCCACGCCCTCGCGGCTGTGCTCCTCGGCAGGCTCCGTGTCGTGCTCCGACATGGTGGGTGTGTTCCGGGGATGGCCGACGGCCTTCAGCCCGGACGGCGGCGGACCTGGCGCCTTACAGTGCCATCGGGAGCAGCCTCAGGTGGGAAAGCCCGAGCCCTCCCCGGCGGGAGTCTGGATGCAGGCACAGTTCACGTGCCCCGGGCGGCGGGTGAGTGCATTGCGGCTCGCCGCCTGGCGTCTGCTGCCCCCGGGGTATTCGGGTCCAGGCGCCGTACCTCCAGGAACTCCGCCGTCGCCTCCTGCGTTTTGCCGAGCGCATCGAGGGCGAGTCCCAGGTGATACCGCACGGTTCCACTCGTGGGCCGCAGCGCCTTCGCGCGCGTCAGGGTGCCCACGGCCTCCTCGTATCGCTTCAGCCGGTACTGCACGAACCCGAGCGTGTCGAGGCATGAGGCGTTGCGCGAACGCAGCGCAGTCGCCTGTTCCGCCAGCATAAGGGCTTCATGGAGGTTCTTGTTCAGTGAGGCGTACATGTAGGCCAGGTTGTTCAGGGGCATGGGCAGTGCCGTGTCGCCTGCCTTCAGCAGGGCCATCCGGTATTGCTCCGCTGCAGCCTCGTACTCCCCGAGTGCCTCAAGGGCCAATCCGTAGTTCGTCCGCACCTCCGGCAGATCGCCGAGTTGCTGCAGAGCCATCTCGCCGCAGTCGCGTGCCTGGGCGGGCTGCCCGCCCTCGAGGTAGGCAGTCATGAGCCCGAGCCAGGCGGCATGGTTGTCCGGCTGGCTCTGTCTCGCCTTCTCGAACGCTTCCTGCGCCTGTGTGCACTCTCGCCGCCGCAGGCGGATCTGGCCCAGATGGATGAGCACAACCGGGTCGTCGGGCATCGCTATCACGGCCTGCCGGGACAGGCCGAGTGCGCGATCCAGATTGCCGCATTCCACCTCGATAGCCGCCGCGCCCAGGTACGCAGGGCCGTACGACCGGTCGTAGTTCAGGGCGGTGTAGAACTCGCCCATCGCCAGTCCGGGGAGACCATGCATGGCGTACTGCTCACCAAGCCGAACGTGAGCCTTCGGGGAATCGCGGTTCGCGCCCACCTCCAGTTGCGCCTGCCGCAGATCCGCTGATGTGCCGGTGTCGAAGGGCCACTTCCGCAGTTCCTGCTCCCAATCCGGCCCAATTCTCCCGGGGCAGCCGCCCAGCCCACATGTGCCGCATAGCAGGAGGAGAAGCGCCAACACGTCGCGGGGACGCTGTTGCGCCCATCGGCGCGTGCTACTCCGGCGTACTGGGCCTGGCCGCTTCATCTCCTACCTGCTTCTGGGTGCGTGCGCCGCCACACGGTTCCGGTCGGCGCTCCCGGGGCTCGCCAGATCCTGTTGTTCAGCGTGGGCCCCTCGGAGCGGTAGGCCACTTCCCGCCACAATGCCCGTGTCCGAGCCGGCACATCGGCAGGATCGCGGGACAGGTAGATGCCCTCCAGGGGCGCCGCGTTGAATATCATCGCCAGCTCCGCTTCCGTCGCGCACAGCTCGATGGCTGTGCGATTTGCCTCCCACGCCACCCGCCACGGGACGTCGGTCATCACGAACTCCTCCGGCGACGTTGCGTCGGCGATGAACGCGGCCGAAGGGCCGCTGGGCAGCGTGAGGGGGGCCCGAGACACGACGGCTGCCAGAGACGGCCAGCCAACGACGACCAGGATCCCGGCCGACACACTGGCGCCGAACGTTCGAGCCCGACGCGCCTCAGCGGCCCACCAGGGCCGCGCCGCCACTTGCCGCACAAGCTCCCGGAGCCGCAGCAGCCCCAGCGCCCACGCCACGGGCACCAGGGGCAGGAACATCGCCGACGAGCGCAGCAGCGTGCAACCCACAAGGGTCTGGATCAGCACGGCGCCGAAGATACACAGTCGGAACGCGTCGATTCTGCGTCGGCCGAATGGCAGGAGCATGCCGCCCAGGAAGATGGCGGCCAGCACACTATCGCCGTAGCCGGGCACGTCATCGCGCGCGTGGCCGAGCGTATAGACGATCTTGCGCGCCATCTCCCTCGGACGGCCAACTGCGAACAGAGGCGGCCACGGGATGTCCGAATCCAGTCTCTGAAACGCGACCCGGCCCGGATGGCTCCACGTGCCGGCGACGAGATCGTACTGCCTCATTGTGAAGAGCGGCATGCGCGTCACGACCGCATTGCGCACGATCCACGGCGTGACGATCAGCGCCGCGCCCAGCAGGATGCAGACGATGCGGCGGCGGGCCCAGGCCCCGTGGCTGAAACGCACGTACGCGGCCATGAGCAGGACAACGGGCGCCAGGTAGAACTCCGCCAGGCAAGCAAAGCCGAACGCCGCGCCCGTGGCCAGTGCCAGTCGGGTGTCGGTGCTCGTCGCTTCCCGGTCGTCGCGGGCGCGGTCGGCACTCGTGAGCCGCAGCAGGAGCAGGAAAGCCCCGCTGAGCAGGCACGTCGCCAGGAGCGCCCTGCCCCCCGACAAGCTCTGCCGCGCCACCGGCAGCGCCAGGGCGTACGCGGCCGCACCGAGCACGGCCTCGGCGCCGGACCCCAGGCGGAGCAGTAGCAGGAACACCATGGCCCCCGAGACGACGTACGCGATGCCCGACGAGAGCGCGGCCGCCTCATCACGCGCGCCGAAGATAGTAAACAGCACTGCCGTGAACGCGGCCGATAGGGGAGGAGTGGAGACGTCTGGCTTGTGCAGCGATGCCGGATCGGCATCGAAGAGCAGTCGCAGGGGCGATATGGCTCGCGAGCTGAAGCCGTTGCCGGTGGCGATGCTGCGCGCCAGCTGCGCGTCGTGCAGCGCATCGGGATCGGCCAGCCCGTGGGAGCCCGTTGCGTGCATCAGCAGAAACACACACACGGGAATCAGGAGTACAAGCGCGAGTTGTACGGCCGTGCTTCGCGCAATCAGTTCCATGGCCACATTCTCGTCCGGGTCGCCCAGACGCCATCCGCCCGGCGGCGCTCAGGGGCTCTCGGGGGACCCGGGTCGTGCGAAGAAGGACGGCGCCAGGAGCGCGCCGAAGCCCGCGGCTGCAAGCAGTGCCACCGCCCCCAGCGCTATTGCACTGCACGGCCAGGCGGCGCTGGCCACAGCGGCAGCGCCCATCCCCGCGACCCCCGCTGTGGCTGCCAACTCGAAGTCCGGCCGCACATCGGGGTCCAGCCGCCGCCCAACCAAGCCATACGCCAGTGCGCCCACGACGCCGGTGATGAGGGGTGTCAGCACATGGCGCTGCCCGAGCGTGTCCCCAGTGTGCATATGGCAACAGGAGACGCTCAAGCCCACCAGGAAGCCCGTGGTCCACCCCGCCACGCCGCACCCGAAATCGGTCAGACGGATGGCCCGGACGTGCGCTGCGTGCGTGCGTGGCGGCAGCGGCGCGCCGCATCTGGCACACCTGTCATCCGCTGCTCTGGCCGGCAACGGAGTGCCGCACGAACGGCAGCGATCCCTTGGGTGTCCTGTTGCCATCGCTCGCCCCTCACCCCCGTGCCGTGCAGGATACGAGCGCGCGCCGGCGCATCGGCTACGATTCCGCCCAGCCGTGGGCGCCGATGAGTGGGACAAACACGACGCCGCACACGTCTCGCTTGGCGAGCTCGCCCCCCTCTTTCGCCCCCACCAGCAGTGACTGCGAGTGCCGGGGGCCTACCGGCATGGCGATCCTGCCGCCGTCGGCCAGTTGCTCCACCAGCGGCTCGGGGAAGTCCGGCGCGGCTGCCGCCACGATGATGGCCTCGAATGGCCCGCAGTACGGCAGCCCCTCCGTACCGTCGCCCGTGACCACGGATATGTTCTTGTATCCCAGCGCGGCGAGCCGCTCCTGGGCCTCCGCCGCCAGGCGCGGCAGCCGCTCTATCGTGTACACATGGTGGGCAAGCTCCGCCAGCAATGCGGTCTGGTAGCCAGACCCGGTGCCCACCTCCAACACCTTCTTGTCACCACGGAGTTCCAGCACCTCGAGCATCAGCGCGACGATGTAGGGCTGGGAGATGGTCTGCCCCTCGCCGATGGGTAGCGGCTGGTCCTCATACGCCGAATACAGATACTCTGGCGGCACGAAGCGGTGCCTGGGGACAGTGCGCATCGCGGCCAGGACGCGCTCGTCCCTGATGCCCCGGCGCACAAGCTGCTGCTGCACCATCTCGTGCCGGGCGGCCCCCCAGTCGGCTTCGGTGCGGCCCTCTTCTGTCATCCCTGGCCTCGTCCGGGGACTATGGGAGCCTCCCCACTGCGCTGCCCGCGTGCCGTTCCGGCGAGGCATTCCGCCGGCCGACGTCGTCCATTACCACTCGCTCTCAACACTGTTCCATCTCCGCCCGGCCCGCACCTTCCCGCAATGCCCCCACGCCGTGGACACGCGGTGTGTGGGCGTTGCAGCCCCAGTCCACGTCTCCCCCGACCTTGGCCCGACGCAGGGCGTCTCCGCTACAGAGCCTCTGGACCGCCATAATGGCTCCCAATACTGGCGCAAGCCGCTTGCGCACCACTAGGCGGTTGTGGTATACTCTTGGTGATTGAACGCTTCTTTGGGCCGGTACTGTCCAAGGAGTGGGTGCCGTTCTGCCCACTCTTTTTGGTTCTTTGTCCGAGGTCGTGAGGGCCATGGGACTTGCGCGTGGCGTCGGGCGAATCGAGGCGACCATCGCCGGCAGCATCGAGGAGTTGCTCGGCGAACACGGCTATGAGCTGGTGGAGCTGAAGTACTCCGCTGGCCGGCGCCGCGCGTCGCTCACGGTCTTCATAGACAAGCCCGATGGCGTCACGACGCAGGACTGCGAGACGATGAGCCGCCAGATCGGCCTGCTCATGGACGCGCTCGACCCCATTGCGCGCCGATATGACCTGATCGTCTCGTCGCCGGGCATCGAGCGCCCGTTGAGAAAGCCTGAGCACTACGATCGATTCAGGGGCAAACTCGCCGCCGTCCGCATCGCCGAGCCCGACGGTAGGCGGCGGACGCTGCAGGGCCGCCTGGCCGGCTTTCAGGGACAGGATGTGCTGCTGGAGGTGGACGGTCAGGTCCTCCAGATCCCGGTTGCCTGTGTCGAAGACGCGCATTTGGTGTTCGACTGGGACGCGGAGCGGGCGAGGGTGAAGCAGTAGCGATCGACGTGCGGCAGTGGAGGACGCCATCCGAGGAGGCACATCGTCCATGAACGGCGAGTTCATCGACGCGCTGGAGCAACTCGTGCGCGAGAAGGGCATTCCGATGGAGTCTCTCATTGAGACGATCGAGGCCGCCCTCGCGTCCGCATACAGGAAGCACTCTGGCTCCGCGTTCCCCGTTCGTGTGGAGATCGACCAGGAACGGCACCAAGTACGGTACTTCTCCCGCGAGCCTGTGTATCCGGAGGTGCCCGAGGAGCAGGAGGCCCCCCTCGAGCCCGCCGCCGAGGTGGCCGAGGCACAAGCGGGAGCTCCTGAACAACAGCCCAGTGAGGGAGGCGTCGCCACGGCTGTGAGTGAGCCGCCGCCGCCCCTTGCCGACGAGCAGCCCGACATGCCCGCACCGGTGGATGAGATCCGAGTAGTCCAGGAGGACACGGAGGTCCTCGAAGAGGAGGCCGCGGAGCAGGCAGAGGAGGAGATCCCGGAGCTCGAGCCCATCGACTACATCGAGGAGGAGATCACTCCCTCCGACTTCGGCCGAATTGCGGCGCAAACGGCCAAGCAGGTCGTCCTGCAGCGAATTCGGGAGGCCGAGCGGGAGATCGTGTTCGACGAGTTCAGTGCTCGCATCGGCGAGGTCGTCATCGGCGAGGTGCAGCGCAAGGACGGCCGCAACGTCTTCGTCAATCTGGGGCGGGTCGAGGTGCTCCTGCCGCCACACGAACAGATCCCGGGCGAGCCGTATCGCTTCAATGAGCGCATGAGGGTCTACATCCAGGACGTGCGCAAGACCACGAAGAACCCGCAGGTCGTGGTCTCGCGCACGCACCCGATGCTCGTGAAGCGGCTATTCGAGTTGGAGGTGCCGGAGGTATACGAGGCCATCGTGGAGATCAAGGGCGTGGCCCGCGAGCCCGGCGCCCGGTCCAAGGTCGCCGTAGCCTCCCGGGACCCCCAGGTGGACGCCGTGGGCGCGTGTGTGGGGCATCGGGGCTCGCGCGTCCAGACCATAGTGGACGAGTTGCGCGGGGAGAAAGTCGATATCGTGCGCTGGAGCGACAACATCGCCCAGTATCTGGCGAGCGCCCTCAGCCCCGCCAAGGTGGCCACCGTGCTCGCCAAGGAAAGCGAGCAGACGGCCACGGTCATAGTGCCTGATGATCAGCTCTCCCTGGCCATCGGGCGCCGCGGGCAGAACGTGCGCCTGGCGGCCCGGCTGAGTGGGTGGCGAATCGACATCTGCAGCCAGACCCAGTACCAGGAACAGGCGCGGCTGGCTGAGGAAGCGGCCGTCTGGGCCACCATCCCCGGCATACGAGTCTGGGAGTTGGCCAGAGAACTGGACGTGCCGACCTTCGAGCTGTTGGAAGTGCTTGGTGAGGAGGACATCGAGGCGCGCAGCCATGCCAGCATCATCGGCGGCAGTGACGCGCAGACGATCCGCCAATTGCTCGCCGGCGCCGTATAGCGCTGCCGTCGGCCGCAGACGCGCCTCGAAGGCGAATGGCAGTGAAGAGACAGCGGCGCAAGCGGGTCCCGCAGCGTTCATGTGTGGCTTGCGGGGCACAGGGCGCCAAGCGGGAGTTGCTGCGGGTGGTGCGCACGCCCCAGGGGGCTGTGGCATACGATCCCACGCACAAGGCGCCCGGGCGGGGCGCATACGTGTGTCGGGACAAGCGTTGCGTCGAAAAGGCCATGCGGTCGCGTGCCCTGTCGCGCTCGCTCAAGGCCCCCGTAGCTCCAGACGTGCTGCGCGTAGTGGCCGAGGCCATCGACGAGTGACTTGCCCATCGGGGGTGCAGCAGTTTGGCAAAGATCAGGATTTTCGCTCTTGCCAAGGAGCTTGGACTGGAGAGCCGCAAGCTCCTCGAGACGCTCGAGGGCTTGGGGGTCAAGGTCCGCTCCCTGGCAAGCAGCATTGACGATACAACTGCGACGGCCGTCAGGGAGCTGTTGGCAGACTCGGTGCCCAAGCCTGCCGAGCCCGAGCCCGTCGGCGTGGCGGGCGAGCCGGAGGAGCAGCCCGTCGAGGCCGCCGTGGCCGTGGCGGAGCCCGAGGCGGAAGCTGAGGCGCCGCCAGAGGCCGAGCCCGCCGAGGCGCCTGTCGAACCCGTCGTCGCCGCTATGCAGAAGCGCCGGGAGCGCGGGCCACGGCCTCCCCGCGGCGTAGACATTCCGCCCGTTGTCGCGGTCCTCGGCCACATTGACCACGGCAAGACCACTCTGCTCGATGCCCTGCGTGACACCGACGTGACGGCCACGGAGCACGGCGGGATCACGCAGCACATCGGCGCATCGGAAGTCACCACCGACGGTCGGCGCATCGTATTTCTTGACACGCCCGGCCACGCGGCATTCACGGCCATGCGCGCGCGGGGCGCCTATGTCACCGACCTCGTTGTCCTCGTCGTCGCCGCCGACGACGGCGTCATGTCACAGACCCGGGAGGCCATAGCCCACGCCCGCGCGGCACAGGCCCCCATCATCGTGGCCATCAACAAGATTGATCTGCCGGACGCCAACGTCGACCGCGCCAAGCAGCAACTCGCCGAGCGTGGGCTCGAGCCGGAGGACTGGGGCGGCGACACCGTCTGCGTGCCCGTGTCGGCTCTGCGCGGCGACGGGCTCCCCGATCTCATCGAAGCGATCCACCTCGTGGCCGAGATGGAAGAGCTGTGGGGAGACCCGACGGCGCCGCTCTCGGGCGTCGTCATAGAATCGGAGATGGATGCCAGCAAAGGCCCGATTGCCACCGTGCTCGTGCACGACGGCACGCTGGCCGTCGGGGACGCCCTCATCTGCGGTGCGGCCGCGGGCCGCGTGCGGGCGATGACGAACTGGCGGGGCGAGAGCCTCACGGAGACGCCCCCCGGGACGGCCGTCGAGCTCATCGGTCTCAGCGACGTTCCGCAGGCCGGCGATATTGTCGACGGCTGCGAGAATGTGCGCGTCGCCCGCGACATGGCCGACGAGCGCCGCCAGGCACTCCGTGAGCGCGAACTGGGTGAGGCCACCCGGGTCAGGCTGGAGAACGTCTTCGAGCAGGCCCAGGAAGGCGAGCTCAAGGAGCTCAACGTCATCGTCAAGGCCGATACCTGGGGATCGGCCGAAGCTCTGCAGCAGGCGCTTGAGGCCGTCAATGCCGAGTACGGCGAGATACAGGTCAAGATCATCCACGCCGCCGTCGGCCCGATCAACGAATCCGACATCACCCTCGCCGTCGCCTCCAACGCCATTGCCATCGGTTACCACGTGGAGGAGGACTCAGCGGCCCGCAGGATGGCCGAGCGCGAGGGGGTGGACGTCCGCATCTACCGCGTCATCTACGACGCCATCGACGACCTGCACAGAGCTCTGCTGGGCCTCCTGGAGCCCGTGTTCAGAGACGTCCTCGTCGGCCGCGCCGAGGTGCTCCAGACGTTCCGCGCCTCACGTGTCGGCCAGGCCGCCGGGTGTCGCGTCACAGAAGGGCGCATGGTCCACGACGCCGATCTCACCGTCCGGCGCGGCGAGCTTGTTGTGTATGAGGGCAAGCTGGCGTCGTTGCGCCGCTTCCAGGAGGACGTCCAAGAGGTGGACGCTGGCACGGACTGCGGTATCGCCGTCGTGGGTTTCCGTGGCTGGCGCGAGGGCGACCTCATCGAGGCGCGCGTTACTGAGCAGCTCTCAGCGGAGGAACGCCGCGAGCTGGCCCGCAGCAGCGCCTCATCGTAACTGCTCGGCCCCCCTACCCGGCGGAGAAGTGGTCCGGGGTCGTCGTGCTCCGCAGAGCGTCTATCTCCTCCAGCGCCTGCCCCGTGCCGATGGCAACGGACGTCATCGGATCGTCCGCGATGTGAACCGGGATCCCCGTCTCCAGTTCCAGCAGTCTGTTCAGACCCACCAGCAGCGCAACGCCCCCGGTGAGCGTGATGCCCCGCTCGATGATGTCCGCCGCCAGCTCCGGGGGCGTCCGCTCGAGCACGCTCTTCGTGCGCTCCACGATCTGCGCCACGGGCTCTGCCAGCGCCTCCCGCACCTCCGCCGAGCTCACGCTCACCGTCTTCGGCAGCCCCGTCACCAGGTCGCGCCCCCGCACGTCCATGGTCACCTCGCTGTCGAGCGGATACGCGGAGCCAACGGTGATCTTGATATCCTCGGACGTCCGCTCGCCGACGGCCAGGTTGTACACGCGCCTGATGTGCCGGGTGATGAACTCATCGAGCTTGTTCCCGCCCAGCCGCAGTGCCTCGCTCGTGACGATGCCCCCCAGTGAGATGACGGCCACGTCCGTCGTCCCTCCGCCGATGTCAATGACCATGTTGCCGCCGGCCATGCCGATGGGGAGCCCGGCGCCGATGGCGGCGGCCATCGGCTCCTCGATGGAGAATGCCTTCCGCGCTCCGGCAGCCAGGGAGGCATCGAGCGCCGCCCGACGCTCAACAGCGGTCGCCTTTGCAGGGATGGAGATAACGACGAGGGGTCGGAACAGCCTTGAGCGCCGGCCGCAGATGCGCTGAATCAGATGCGCGAGCATATCGCGCGTGACGGAGTAGTGGGCAATCACCCCGTCCCGCATCGGCCGCTCCGCCACGATGTTGCCCGGCGTGCGGCCCAGCATCAGCCGCGCTTCCTCCCCCACGGCCAGCGTCTTCTTCGTTGCCTTGTCTATCGCGACGACGGAAGGCTCCCGAAGTACGATCCCGCGTCCGCGCGCGTAGACGACGATGTTGGCCGTCCCCAGATCGATGCCAAGATCGTCTACGAGGCCAAACATAACTGCTGCTTCCGGTTGGTGCTCACTTGCGCACCCAGCCCCGCCAGCTTCGCCGCGAAGTCCTCGTACCCCCGGGCGATGTACTCCGCCCCGTTCAGCTCCGTGCGGCCCTCGGCGGCCAGACCGGCGAGCGCCAGGCCGGCCCCCGTGCGTATGTCCGACGCCTCGATGGGCGCGCCCGTGAGCTTCTCAGTGCCGCGCACGATGGCCAACTGGCCGGCTATCCGGATGTCGCTTCCCATGCGGCGCAGCTCGTCCGTGTAGCCGAACCGGGCCGAGAATATCGTCTCCTCCATGTGGCTGGTGCCGTCCGCGACGGCCATGAGGACAACCGTGGCTGGCTGCATGTCCGTGGGGAAGCCCGGGAATGGCGCGGTGGTCACGTCGAAGGCGCGCGTGCGTCCCTCCGAACGCAGTCGGATGGTGTTGCCCCCCAGCGTGACATCGACGCCCGACCTCTGCAGCGTCTCAACAACCGGCATCAGATGCGACGGGTTCACCCCGTGCACCGTCACGTCGCCTCGGGTGACTGCCGCCCCCAGCAAGTACGTTCCCGCCTCCATGCGATCCGCGATCACCCGGTGGCTGCAGCCATGGAGGCGCTTCACTCCCTCGATGATGAGCGTCGTCCCCCCGATCCCCCTGATGCGGGCCCCCGCCTTGTTCAGGAAGTGGGCGCAGTCCACCGTCTCCGGCTCCCGCGAGGCGTTCTCGATCACCGTCGTGCCCTCGGCGAGCACGGCGGCCATCATGATGTTGTTGGTTGCCCCGACGCTGCGATAGCGCGGGTCGAGCAGTATCCTGCCGGCGCGCAGGCGATCCGCCCTCGCGTGGACCACGCCGTGCCGCTCGACGACCTCCGCGCCGAGGCTCTTGAAGCCCTCCAGGTGGTAGTTCACTGGCCGCGGGCCAAGCACGCAGCCGCCCGGCAGCGGCACCTCCGCCTGGCCGAGCCGGGCCAGCAGCGGACCGATCACGTAGAAAGAGGCGCGCATCTTGCGCACCAGATCGTGCGGCGCTACTGCCGAGGCGATGTCCGTGCCATCAATGCGGAGCACCCCCGGGCCCACTGACTCGACCCGAACGCCCAGTGCCCGGAGCATTTCGGTCATCGTGGCGACGTCCTCGATGTTCGGGACGTTCTCCACGATGGTCTCGCCGGGCACGAGCAGGGACGCCGCCAACACAGGCAGGGCGCCATTCTTGCTCCCGCTTGTGCTGACGTCGCCGTGCAGGGGGACCCCGCCGGTGATATACAGTCGTGCCATCCTTTCCCCTCCCTTGCTGTTGGCTCGCCAGGCCGGGCTGCTGCTTGGTGCTGTGTCCATTGCTTCGATGACCGCCCTCTGCCATTGTGTTGTGCTGTCAACCGGCTGGCGCCAAACCGACCTACTGATCCCCCTTTTCCCTCACGTGATGGCGGCAAAACCCAAATCGCGGCGTGTAGTATACGCCATGCACCAGCAGAATGCAAACGCCTTCGCGGCCGCCAATCGCCCATCCGGCCGCTCAGCCGCAGGGATGCCGCTGCGACGGCGTCAGGGCTGGTGGCGCCCCGCGATCTTGAGCCTGTTGATCGCTCTCAGCAACGCCGAGCGCGCCCTGGTCATGTCGATATCGGGCTCCACCGTCTCGTCCCCCATGCGCTCCTCACTGCGCCGCTTGGCCGCCTCGGCCCGTTCCAGGTCGATCTCGTCCGCACGCTCCGCCGCGTCCGCCAGCACGACAACGCCCTCGGACGAGACCTCCAGGAAGCCGCCGGCGACGGCCAGCTGCTCCCGACTCTCGTCCTCGTAGGCGATGGTTATCTCGCCAATCCCCAGTTCCGCCACCAGCGGTGCGTGCCGCGCCAGCACTCCGAACTTCCCCTCCACCCCGGGCGCAATGAGCGACACCACGGGCTCGGACAGCACCACCCGTTCCGGTGTGACGACCTGCAGATCGTATGGCCGCCGCGGCATCGCCGGTCGCTACTCCTCCAGCGTCTTCGCCTTCTCAACGACTTCGTCGATCCCCCCGGCCATGCGGAAGGCCTGCTCGGGTAGGTGGTCGTGCTGGCCGGCCAGGACCTCCTCGAATCCGCGAATTGTCTCCTCCAGCGGCACGTAGCGTCCCTCGAACCGGTACTGGTCGGCCACGACGAACATCGGCTGCGAGAGGAACTGCTGCAGCCGCCGCGCCCGTGCCACCGTCTGCTTGTCCTCGTCGGAGAGCTCGTCGATGCCCAGGATAGCGATGATGTCCTGCAGCTCCTTGTAACGCTGCAGCACCTCCTGCACGCCCCGCGCCACCCCGTAGTGCCGCTCGCCAACGACGCGCGGATCGAGAATGCGCGAGGTGGAGTCCAGCGGGTCCACTGCAGGATATATGCCACGTTCGGCGAGTTCTCGCGCGAGCACCGTCGTCGCGTCCAGGTGCGTGAAGGTGCTTGCCGGCGCCGGGTCCGTGAGATCATCCGCCGGCACGTACACCGCCTGCACCGATGTGATGGATCCGTCCCGTGTCGAGGTGATCCGTTCCTCGAGCTCCGCGAGCTCGTTCGCCAGCGTGGGCTGATATCCGACGGCGGACGGCATGCGCCCCAGGAGCGCGGACACCTCCGAGCCCGCCTGGATGAAGCGGAAGATGTTGTCGATGAACAGCAGCACGTCCTGGTGCTTCTCGTCGCGGAAGTACTCCGCCATGGTGAGCGCCGAGAGCCCCACGCGCAGCCGTGCCCCCGGTGGCTCGTTCATCTGCCCGAAGACGAGCACGGTCTTCGCCAGCACGCCGGACTCCGCCATCTCCAGCCACAGATCGTTTCCCTCTCTGGTGCGCTCGCCCACGCCGCCGAACACCGACACCCCGCCGTGCTCCGTGGCGATGTTGCGCATCAACTCCATGATGAGCACCGTCTTGCCCACGCCGGCTCCCCCGAAGAGTCCGATCTTGCCCCCCCTCGGATATGGCTCCAGCAGGTCGATCACCTTGATGCCGGTCTCGAAGACCTCGGTCTCCACACTCTGATCCACGAGCGCGGGCGGGAGACGATGAATGGGGTCCCACCGGTCCGGGTGCACGGGCTCAGGCTCCACACCGCGGGGCGCGTCGATCGGCGCGCCGAGCAGATCGAAGACCCGCCCCAGCACTCCCTCCCCCACGGGCACGCGGATCGCCTCTCCCGTATCCACCACCTTCATGCCGCGGCGCAGGCCGTCCGTGGGCGCCATGGACACCGTTCGCACCGTCTGGTCCCCGAGATGTTGCGCCACCTCGACAACCAGGTCAATGTCGTGACCCGGTGCCTCTATCGTGAGAGCCGTGTTGATGGATGGCAGCTCCGCGGACGGAAACTCACAATCCACCACCGGCCCGACGATCTGCAGCACTTTGCCTTCGCGCACCGGCGTTGCATCCATCTGCACAGTGCCTCCAGAGAGCCGATCCTACCCGACGGACTCGCGGAGCGCCTCCGCGCCGCCGACGATGTCGAGCAGCTCCCGTGTGATCTGTTGCTGGCGCGCTTTGTTCCTCGCCAGCGCCAACTGCTCGATCATCTCGCCAGCATTGTCCGTGGCCGCCGTCATTGCCACCATCCGCGCTCCCTGCTCGCTCGCCATCGCCTCCAGCAGAAGGTGGTACAGCTGCGTGTCGAAGTACCGGGGCAGCAAGTTGCCCAGGAGCCGCTCGGGCGCCGGCTCGAAGATGTACTCGACGCTCGCGGCCGCCTGCTCCTCCATGTCCGGCGGTCGCACCGGAAGCAGCGTGACCTCCGTGGGCCGGTGCTCCATCGGGCTGATGAACCGCGTGTACACGACCCGCACTTCATCGACGCGCCCGCTCTCGTACAGGTCGCGCACGTACCGGGCCACCACCGAAGCCTCCTCCATTGTGCTGTCGGGCGTGAGCTGCGGGAAGTGTCGCTCCCGCTCGATCTTGCGGTACCTGAGGAAGTCCCGGACCTTGCGCCCCACCGTGACCACCACACGTCCGGCGTCTTGCCCCTCAGGCCCCCCGATCAGCCGGTGTGCGGCGCGCCCCAGATTGACGTTGTAGCTCCCGCACAGCCCATTGTCGCCGCCGATGGCCACAAGGCACGTCGTCTCCACCGGCCGCACCTCGAGCAACGGGTGCTCCACCTGCTCCGCCTGCACGGCTACGCGCGCCAGAGCCGCCCGCATCCCCTCGTAGTAGGGCCGTCCCGCCTCCACCTTCTCTCGCACCCGGCGCAGCCGCGCTG